>NZ_LIRE01000476.1 GCF_001402795.1 Pseudanabaena sp. 'Roaring Creek' | reverse complement strand
TGTCTGGCAATGATTCTAGTAGTTGTCGAAAAAATCCTACTATTGTGTCGAACGATCCTTGTTGTTTCAAAGATCTTGCCCTGCATGAATCATGATCATCCTGATGACATTAACAATAACCCTAATATCAATGGTTTGACTAGCTTGCTTTCATAATGAGAATTGCTGCTGGCGGCAGCTATATAAGCTAATCCAGAGCTAAAAATGGTATAGCCATTTTAGTTTTAGAAATCCTTAAGAGGTCTGGGGGGCAATTCATAAAAGTGTTGTTACACTTTCGTAAATTGGGATAAAAAAGAGTCGGCACTTAGTGCCGACTCTTTTTTATAAATTAGGATCGATTCCTAATTCACGTAACTTTGCAGCCAATGCTTCAGCACGTTGATATTCTCTTTCAGCACGCATACGTTCTTGCTCGGCTTTTTCAGCATTCCACAAGAGCAGGTTGCCATCTTTGTCCCACAATCTTAGCCAGCAGGTGGTAGTGAGCATTCTTGTTCCTGACCATACGCCAAGAAACAAATTTAACTCGGCTATCCATACGCGACCATACTCATCCTTGGGTTGAATCACGTAATAGCCATTTTGCAAAACTCTTACTTCAAGATTTTGGACATAGGGATCGTAGGTGACGTAGACAGGAACCTGCAAAATCTGCTCATAGAAATAAAGCTTGCCGTAGGGTGGCGTGGAGCGTACTGAAAACTCGCCGCCATCAGTATCAGATAAAAACTCCATAACAATACTGACAGCACTACCTTCACGGTATGGCGTATAGCTGCGGCGAATTACGCCTTCATCACTGGGATAAACATGAGGAACATATAGCCAATCTGGAGCTTTGACCACAATTTGTTTGTTGACTGTGGCTACTAAGCCAAAGTTAGAGACTATAAGAGCATTAGCCCCAATTAGATTGGCGGCAACTAGCGCTTCGGTAAGAGCCGCCGCTAATAATGGTTGTTGTTCATTTTCCACGGGATCGTCTGGTAAAACATAATCTGCGGGTAGTGGTTCCCAATTAATTGGGAGTTTGGTGGCGATCGCATTAACTGGAATGACCATAACTTGACCTCTGGTGATAAGGACTTAATTAGACGAGGCAACTTCCTAGATCTGCTAGTAGTTCTTCACGGTGTAAATTACGTCCAATGATCACTAGCTGGTTATTGATTGATTTACCGCGATCATCGGTTTTGAGTTCATAGCGTTTGCCGCTAAGCTGAAAGACGTAGCGATTGTCAATATTGGCAAAATTCAAGATTCCTTTAGCCCGAAATACATCTACAGGTAGCTTTTTATCAAGGAAGTTTTGAAATTTGTCGAGATCGAAGGGGCGATCGCTTTGAAATGAGATCGAAATAAACCCATCGTTTTCTAGGTGATCGGAATGGTGATGATGGTCATGGTGATGATGCTCGTGATTACATTCGGGATCGTGGCAATGTTCGTGGGTGTGAGCATCGCCATGATCGTGATGAGCGTGATCGTGATGGGCGTGATCGTGATGGGCGTGATCGTTATTGGCGTGATTATGGCTAGTCTGTTGCTTCGAGGCGATCGCCGATTGGTCGATCTGGATATCAAGAATTAATGGCAGGGGCACAACTCCTAATTGCGATCGCAAAATTCTTGCTTTAGTCTTAGTTTGATTGATGTAAGTTTCAAGATCTTGCAGCTTTGTTTCGGAAACTAGATCGGTTTTATTCAAGATAATGATGTCGCCGTACATAATTTGAGAGTGGGCTGCATCACTATTGAAATGCTCAGCAGTAAATGCTTCAGAATCAACTACAGTTAAAATCGAATCGAGGCGAGTTAAGTGTTGTAACTCCGTCCCCAAAAAGGTTAAGGCAATTGGTAAGGGATCGGCAACGCCTGTAGTTTCAACGATCATGTAGTCAATGCGATCTCCTCTTTCGAGAACTTTGTAAACAGCATCAACCAGACCATCATTAATGGTGCAGCAAATACATCCATTGCTCAGTTCCATCATGTTCTCATCAACTGAGATCAGCAACTGGCTATCGATATTGATATCCCCAAACTCATTTACTAAAACCGCAACCTTTAAATCCTGTTGGTTTTGTAAAATGTGGTTGAGCAAAGTGGTCTTACCACTTCCTAAAAAACCTGTGATGATTGTAACTGGCATTCCCCGTTTTGGGATATCCACATCAATAGCCTCTGGTGCAACTTCTTGTGTAGTAATGCGATCGGCGGAAGTGGGCATGGACTTTGCATAGAAATAACTGTAACCATCATTTTATAGCCTTTCCCAGTAGTTATGTCCTCAGAACCACAAAGATGAGTGGCGACGCTTCGCGTCGCCACTCATCTTTGTGGTTGCTATACAATTCAAAAGCGCAATCCAAAAGCGCAATCCAAAACTGCTAGGTCACAATTTTGACATTTACTTTCAGAGTTTTATATTCTAAGTTTAATGAGCTATAGCTATACTTAGCACGGATCGCCATGTCAGTTTCAGAATCTCGCATTGTTCCTTGTATTGAAGATATTCTTGCATCCTTAGAAGTCCGCTTTGAATTAGAGGAATCTAGTCTTAAATTGCCCCTAACGCGATCGCTAGAGAAATGTTTATTGTTTGCTGAGGCTAATAAGTACGCCGATCTGAATGAATTGCTCAAGCAAGAGGCTTATGGCTACAGCATTCCTGCACCTAACTATCGATATGTACAGTTAAGCTACTTTGATGTTGGTGGTCAGGTGGTTAATGGTTTGAGTCAGTACAGTAGTTATCCTTTGGTCACTGGCGTTAATAAATTGGAACTACATCTTAAAAACGGACTGACATTGATGTTGCCCAAGCAGATTTTAGCTTTCTTGTCGAAAGTCTCAGGGCGTGAGGTAGATACGGGCTATGTCTCCCCACCAGCAATCAGTAACCTTTTAGATATTATTCGCCATGAAATCGCTAGTGAAATTACTCAAAAAATTTCCAAAAGGACAAACTAGCTAAATCCATTCAAGCTTTAATGATGGCATTAATCTTTGCAGATTTTTGAGGGATTTTCCTTGCCAAGGTATGACTTCAGAGCCTTGAACGATGATACTAATGGTCTCTTTTTGCCGAACCTTGATCACAAATTTAGATAAAATATTAATACCTGAACTATTTAGAAATTCTAATTGACAGAGATTTAGTTTGATTTTTTTGGGAGGTTCTTCTAGTGATTTTTCTAAAATCTGAACGATTGGTGCATATTCCTCCGTACCTGCTAAACGTAACGAACCTTGACAATAAATAGCCATTTCTGATGGCTCATACCAAACGCGATAATCGTCTCCTTTCACTTCCATTCTATCTCTTCTCCTAATACTTCCTAATACAAAAATCCAATTAATCTTTTCTAAAAAAAGTTCCTAAAAAATTCCTAGTTTATGCGCTGAAGATATGGCTAAATTGGTAACTGTATCATTGTAGTGACCATAACTATATCTATATTATTTGGAGACTGTTCAAACTTCCATCCTAAAACTGCTTCATAGTCCATGATCATTGTCAAATAGCCAAGCCCTGAACTTGCCTCATTATCGTTGTCAACGCTTTTTTCGACTTGATTGATGTACATTTCACCAATGTCACTAGTGGTGAGTTCTTGTAAGTACGATTGGAAGTTGACGATCGCATCTGGGTGGACGGAGTTTTTGGATAAAAATATGAGGCGATCTCTAAACAAATGAACTTCTAGATTAACTGGTTGCCCCGCAGTTTTATCGCTATACTTCATTGCATTTTCCAGCAATTCGTTGGCAACAAAACTAACGGCAGAACGAATTTCTGTTTGTTTATTTAAGGCTGCACTAGTATCACCTGGAAAAAAATTCTTAACATAATCTCCCAAAAAATCAGCCGAAAGCCCATTTGTCTTCCATCGTAGCTGAATTGGCAATGAGGATGGCGAAAATCCCAAAACTAAAAATTCGCTTCTTTCGGAAAAGTCTTCTGTAAATTCTCCAAATATTTGCGCCATAATTAACGCCATTTTTACTGATTTTATAGTTGTTTGGCTCTTTCAAGAGTTTGCATATTTGACAAAGCCTTAATAAACCTATGCTCTCTTTTACTATGTTTAGGGACAGGATGCAACCTCATAAGGAGCTAAGGCACAATTAAAAATATGGGCGGTAAGCTCTTATCAAACCCCTAAGGATGAGTGGCGGCGCTTCGCGCCGCCACTCATCCTTAGAGTTGTTGCTATAAAATTGGAAGACTAACCGTAAAACTAACCATAAAACTAAATGTCTGACCAAATCGCTCAAAATGATATTCGCGATCGCGGCGATCGCTCAGTCGAGCAGTGGTTTATCTGTAAACGCGACACAGGTATATGTGAAATTATTAAGACTGACAATAAGGAAAATATTGCTAATTCTGTCGAAACTTGGGGCGGTTTTGCCTCTCAAGGTGAAGCGATCGCTAAACGGATCGGGCTCATCCGTGCGGGAAAATGCCAACCGCTTTAGATAAGTAGCTAGGCGCAAGTAAATATAAAAACCAAAAACCTGTGACGCAAGCGCAGCTTGCGTCACAGGTTTTTAATCTGGATTTTATACCAATTTCCAAAAGTGTGGCTACACTTTTGGAAATTGAAAACCAAACCCAGTAAGTGTTTTAAAATCACAAAATGGCGTAGCCATTTTGTGATTTGGTATTAATTATGTCCAGCTACTTAGCAGGAACAGATGGCATGAAGATGGCGCTATTGATGACATTCGATAAACTTTTAAAAGCCTTGCTTTGCAAGGCTTTTAAAAGTTTATCGATGTAGCCATGAGGCGGTAGTATAATACGGGACTACTTTTGTGGGAATTTTTACGTCATGATATCCGTTTCCGCTCGATTTGAAGAACTGCGAGCTAAAGGTCAAGCCGCGCTGATTCCATTCATTACGGCTGGCGATCCTAACTTAGAGACAACAGCCAAGGCTTTGCGGGTTTTGGATCGAAACGGCGCGGACATGATTGAGTTGGGGGTTCCCTATTCCGATCCCCTAGCAGATGGTCCCGTAATTCAGGCGGCGGCAACTAGGGCTTTACAAAAAGGGACAACCCTTGAAAAGGTTTTGGATGTGGTTAGAACGGTTGCGCCCGAACTCCGATCGCCCATTATTTTATTTACCTACTACAACCCGATCCTAAATATTGGGGTGGAAAAATTTCTACAAACGATCTATGAGGCTGGAGTCCGAGGGTTAGTCGTTCCCGATCTGCCGCTGGAAGAATCCCATGTTTTACTGGAGCCAGCCCAAAAAGCTGGTATCGAGGTGATTTTATTGATTGCTCCGACCAGCCCTCCCGATCGCTGTGCAGCGATCGCTGAAAAGTCTCAGGGCTTTATTTATGTGGTGAGTGCCACGGGGGTCACAGGAGTTCGTACCGAGGTTGCTAAGGGGGTGAAGACGATGATCGAGCAGCTCAGAGTAATTACAGACAAACCGATCGCTGTTGGCTTTGGCATCTCCCAGCCCGAACATGCTAAGCAGGTTATTGATTGGAATGCGGATGGAGCGATCGTGGGTAGTGCGATGGTGAAGAAGTTGGCTGAGCCTGATGGCGGACTCCATGCGATCGCGGAACTTTGCAAAACTCTTAAACAATCTATCAGTAGAGATTAGGAGTTAGAGATTAAGGCTTATGAATATTTTGATCGGTGTGGGCATTGCGATCGCGGGCTTAGGTGGCTTTGTCCTCTTTCTCTGGCTTTTGTTTGAATGGCAATACAAAACTCGCCAAGGCAACTTGCTAGAATTTGACAGTGGGGTTTGGCAATTTCTGACCTATGAGCCAGAGCATTATCGTTTGGAATTACTTCTAACCGCGACCAATTACACCCGCAATCTTGATGTGTTTTTGGTAGAGGTAAATCCTATACTGTCTCTGCTATCCAGCGATAATCTCGACGAAATCCATAGTAAAGTACAACTGCGATCGCGCCATCCCAATACGGGCAGTCGTAATGATAACTATTGGGAGTCCTACATTGTCAATCCCAACCAGAGCACGGGAGTGGAGATTCAGATCGACCTGAGCGGCAAGAATCTCGAAGAACTGAAAACTGCATGGGTACGGGTTGGCTACACCATCTATGGTCCAGCGGGACGCGAAGAAAAAATTAAACACTGCATTATCCCCCTACAGTTTCCCGATGCAAATCAAAGGGAACGCTGGCGACCAACCACCGATGCGGATGTATTGCCAATTCGCACCCATATTCTTTCTGCTGGAGATAATCCTGTAGAAGTCATGCAAAGGTATGTGATGAGCCATGCCCAAGCTGGAGATATTGTGACGATCGCTGAAACCCCGATCGCGATTATGCAGGGTAATTTTTATCATCCCAGCGATATTAAGCCTCAATGGTTAGCCAAGCGCCTTTGTTATTACTTTAAAAGTACCTCTAGCCTTGCCACCGCCTGCGGTTTGCAATCCTTAATCAATGAGTCGGGCGCATGGCGCGTTGCCTTTGCCTTTGTCGTCGGTTCGCTGGCTAAGGCAATATTTCGCGTACCTGGAGTGTTTTATATGCTTGCGGGTGAGCAGGCGCGATTGATTGATGACGTGACTGGTACTTTGCCCCCCTACGATCAATTTATTGTCTTAGGTCCTAAAAATCCTCAAGCAGTAGTCGATGAAATTAAAGCTGGTACGGGACTAGAAGCAGCGATCGTGGATGTCAACGATCTACGGCGGGTTAAGGTCTTAGCTTCTACGTCAGGTGTATCTGAAAACTTGCTCAATCAAGCTCTATTAATGAACCCTGCGGGTAATGCTGCTGAACAAACACCAATAGTTTTAATTCGCCCCAATACGCCTACCTAACGTCAGTTCGTTTTATACCAAATCACAAAATGGCTACGCCATTTTGTGATTTTAAAACCCTTACTGGGTTTGGTTTTCAATTCCCAAAAGTGTGACTACACTTTTGGGAATTGGTATTAAGTGGGTAAATTTTAAAAGCCCAAAAGTAAAAGCCTTGCTAAGCAAGGCTTTTACTTTTGGTTTTGAGAAAGGGTTTGCGTAGCAAACCCTTTCTCAAAACCCGTTTTATCCCAAAGCTCAAAATGGCGTAGCCATTTTGAGCTTTGGGATTATAAATACAAATAAAAAAACGGTGCTTCGCACCTTTTTTTATTTGTATTTACGGCAGTTTAGGATATTGGCGAAAATTGGGTTTGCGCTTTTCGAGAAAAGCCTGTTTACCCTCCTGCGCCTCTTGAGTCATATAAAACAACAGGGTGGCATTTCCTGCTAACTCCTGAATTCCCGCCTGCCCATCGCAATCGGCATTAAAAGCAGACTTGAGGCAACGAATCGCCAGAGGGCTCTTATCTAAAATTTCCTGAGCCCATTGGATGCCTTCAGCTTCCAATTTTTCGATGGGTACAACCTTATTGACTAAACCCATTTCTAGGGCTTCTTGGGCATCGTATTGACGGCAGAGATACCAAATTTCTCGTGCTTTTTTCTGACCAACGAGTCTGGCTAGGTAAGATGCGCCAAAACCTCCATCAAAGCTGCCTACCATTGGTCCCGTTTGACCAAAAATAGCATTATCAGCAGCGATCGTCAGATCGCAAACGACATGTAGTACATGACCGCCGCCGATCGCATAGCCAGCAACCAGAGCAATTACGGGTTGAGGCATCGTGCGAATGAGTCGTTGCAGGTCGAGTACGTTCAAACGCGGCACGCCAGACTCGGAAATATAGCCACCATCACCGCGAACTTTTTGATCGCCCCCCGCACAAAAAGCATATTTACCATCAGGGGCAGGTCCTGCTCCTGTCAGCAAAACTACGCCAATCTCAATATCTTCTCTAGCATCGGCAAAGGCAGCGATCATTTCCGCGATCGTTTTAGGGCGAAAAGCATTACGCACATGGGGACGATTGATCGTAATTTTGGCGATCCCATCAGCTTTGTGATAGAGAATGTCTTCAAATTCGGCGGCGAGTTGCCAGTCGGTCATGGTTTTGGAAGAAAAAAGTACAGGGATTCATCTTATCAAAAGTTATCTTATACCAAAGCTAAAAATGGCTACGCCGTTTTCAGCTTTGACCAGAATCGTTGGGGCGGCTTCGCCGCAGTCACTTGAAATGAGGACAAATCAAACCCCAAGCATTGAGTGGCGGCGCTTCGCGCCGCCACTCAATGCTTGGGGTTTATGTCTAATACACTTGGCGACAGCTATAAAGTCAAAGCGGTGCTGGTGAACTACCAGACGCTGATGCTCTGCATACAGCACTGGCTTCCTGATTCACTAGGATGAGCTTTCTATATCGAAATATAGCGAGTCTTATCGTCCCTCCACAGGCAGAAGTCCTAGTTCCTAAGACCTATATTTTCCTTGCAACACGTCCCTTTAGTTTGGTTTTTACTTTGGGAGTTAGTGGTCAAGATATGCTTATTTTATCATGGATTCGCTAGCGCTCAATTTATTTTCTGGTTCGTTTTCATCCCGTCACCCATCCTGTAAACGGATAGGGTGCGGGACTTCCAACTTACATTAGTTAAATTTTGTCAGCAATCATGTATACAGGAAATAAAGTATTAAGCTATACATGTATACATCATAGCTAGGATTGATTTCAGGAGAAGATCGTAATGATTATTGTATGGAATAGCTTTTTCTTAGGAGTTATTTCTGCTTTTGCCTGCTCTAGCTTAGCTTTGTGGGTAATGGTAATGCTTTCGTTGGGGAAATCTCCTTTGCAATTTAAGTAAAAGTGGGTACTCGAAATTTCTATGAAGCTATGTGAAACTAAGGGAGAGACATTACTTTAACCGTGATGTATAGCAGTAGCCAGTTATGTTAGGACAAAAACAAAACCCAGAAGAGTGTTGCGGCGCTTCGCGCCGCAACACTCTTCTGGGTTTTATGTCTTAACTTATTTGGCTATAGCTGTCTTTCCTTTTATGGGTTTTACCATGACGATTGTAGAGACGATTGCTATAATTGAAGTCTCAAATTTTTTAAGTAAGGGCAAATAATGGCAACTCCCCACAGGACAAAACAGGTAAATCTTCGTTTTCCCCTGCCTTTATTAAGCCAAATCAAATCTCAAGCTGATGCAAAACAACAGGCGATCGCTGATTGGATCTTAGCTGTCGTAAGTCGCGAATTTGTCCCAGCAGAGCCACCGCCAGAGCGATCGCGCCTAGAGCCAGAAATAGCTCCATTTACCTTGCATCCCGAACTGCTAACCTACGTGGAAAGTAGTTTAGCGCCTTTGTATTCTCAAATTAGTGAATTGAGGACACAGTTGGGGGAGTCCAAAGCCTGATTGACCAAGGGAAATCCAGTCAGGCAAATAATTTCGTCCCTCAAGAAGAGCGTTCAGATCGCCGCAGTCAAGCACCTGCTGGGGTTAGTTCTTCCGCTAATGCCAAACCATTATTCAATTCTTTAGCAGGCTTTGCTTTAGAGGTGGGCGATCGCTTAACGATCAATGGTGAAGAAGTAATTTTTAAAGGATGGGTCGATCAATCGCAGACCGCAATCGAGGTAAAGGCGATCGCCGATCCCTCTTCAGTCAAAAAAATTCGCGCTAAAGAAATCAAAAGCCTGTCGCGATCGCAGGATCTTGATAATGTCGAGGGCTCAGCCCCAAAATCTTCTGAACCATCGGACGATCATCGTGAAGCTCAGACAAGGATGGCGGAAAACTTAGACCCATCTCCTCCCAAATCAGACGCGAAGGAAAATGGCGAGGCTATTCCTCGGAACGATCTTAGGGACAGCCCTCAAGCGTCAGCAGCTAGCGATCGCTCTGAAGTATCAGAGGAAGTTATCGAAAAGCCCAAAGAACCTGAATATAACGCTTGGGAAGTTTGGACTTATTTAGAACGTCAACGGGTGAAAACCTTAAAACTGCTTAATACATTTCAGGCAGAATGGGAAGCAAATCGCTTTGTCCGTGAAGCCGAGCGCAGTGCGCCGCCTAACTTACGGGTACATTATGAGGTGCGCCCGATCTGGCTAGATGAAGAAGAAATTAAACGCTCTTATCAAACCACCGCCAGCTCCCATACATCTCCTGATGATCGGGATGAGAGCCATCACGAAGAATATGAGGATGCGATCGATGTGGAGGTGGTTACAGAGTCATTGTAAAATTCTTAACAATACAAAAAATATTATTTAGATTATTTGGAGAAAATTATGGGAGAACTAGCTAATGCAATGATTCTATCGATGGTATTGATTCCCGTCGGTATTGCCTTTGGATACTTCTTACTAAAGCTACAGGGCGAAGAACAAGAAGAAGCTTAATTGTTATCTTTTTTCGTTGTCTTTTTTATAGAAACGGGATAAAAGCGGTGCTTAGCACCGCTTTTATTTTTTCTAAAAATCTCTTAACTTTTTGATGGTAAATTTTTAAAAAAATCAGCCAGAATCTATTTAGGCTTAACGCTTAGGCTCTTG
>NZ_LIRE01000475.1 GCF_001402795.1 Pseudanabaena sp. 'Roaring Creek' | reverse complement strand
GGTAGCTATAATTGAAGCGTTGTAGATTGCTTCGTTGGCTCGAGCAGAAGCAAATAAATCAACCACGGGATGGGGATAGTCAACGTCCAAGCGAACCTTAAAACGTTGCTGCTCGATGGGTGAAAGCTGCCAAGGCTGATGGACTTTATGCGCGGGAATTGCTTCTAGTTCGGGTAGCCAATATTTGACATATTTTCCTTGCGGATCGTAATCCTGTGATTGCTTGTGAATATTAAAAAATCTAAAACCTCGCGCATCGTTCCCAACACCTGCGGTGTAATTCCAATTACACCAGTTACTACAAGGATCGTAATCAATTAAGCGCGATTCAAACCATTCCGCGCCCATACGCCAATCAATACCAAGATTTTTAGTCAGAAAACTTGCCACATTTTGGCGGCCGCGATTGGACATAAACCCCGTCGCCGCGAGTTCCCGCATATTTGCATCTACTAGAGGAAATCCCGTCTTTCCTATTTGCCAAAGCTGAAATATCTGCCAATTCTGTTGCCAAGGCAAATCCATCCCCCGCAAGCCTGTACGCCAAAATAATTTATTACCATGCTTTGCGGAAATAAAATGGAAATAGTCTCGCCATAGAAGTTCAAAAATCAACCAGTAAGTCGAGTCATTGGCAAGGCGATCGCTTTCATATTTTTTGATTTGAGCGTAGATATAGCGCGGGCTCAAACAGCCTAGGGCAAGCCAAGGCGAGAATTTAGAAGAATCGTCGGCTTCGAGCATTCCATTGCGGGTTTGTTTGTAAACTTGGAGGCGATCGCTAGCCCAAAAGTAGTGATTGAGACGCTCGATCGCCGCAGTTTCCCCACCGCGAAACTGAAACTTCGCCCGCGCACAGGGTAAAAATTCTTCAAGTCCCAACTTGGTGAGATGAGGAATTTCACCGATGTCAATACTTTGAGGTAATGCGGGAAGGCGATCGACTAAAGGAAAAGGTTCTCGAATGATGAGATTGGCTTCAACCTGTTTGCGAAAATGGGTAAATAGTTCAGGAAGATGCGCGATCGCAAAGGGGAGATCGTCGCAATGGATTAGCGTTTTGCCCCAGAAACCTTTAAAATCCACATTCTGCTTCGTGAAAATAGAATGTAATCGTCGTTCTAGGGATGTCTCTTCAGTCGCAATTTCGCGCTGATAGTAAATAGAAGTGATACCTAATTGTTGTGCTAGTTCGGGTAATACCAGTTCGGGTTTACCAATACGAACGATTAAATCGGAATTAAGCGATCGCAAATTTGCCCGTAAATCAATCACACTTTCAATGAGAAATTTGGCGCGAAATGCTCCCGTTTTCTCGAAACCAAAGGAAGTTTTACCAAAGTGGTATGGATCGAAGCAGTAAAAAGGAAATACCTCGACATTCATCCGCTTAAAGGCTTCAGCGGCAAGGCTAAGGATTTCGCAATCATGCAATCTCAGGTCGTTCCGAAACCAAATTAAAATTTTTTGACAATGCATATTTAATTAATTAAATGTAATACCAAATCACAAAATGGCTAAGCCATTTTGTGATTTTAAAACCCTTACTGGGTTTGGTTTTCAATTCCCAAAAGTGTAGCCACACTTTTGGGAATTGAAAACCCCAAAAAGCTGTGGCGCACGCTGCGCTACAGCTTTTGTTTTTGCAATCACCTTTCTACGATCTGGAACTGACGATTTAGTAAGTTCATACTCGCTGAGATAGTCAGGCTGATCGCTAAATATACAGCCATGATAATTAAAATGACATTAACAGGTCTTCCCGTTTGGTTGATTGTTGTTGATGCAATTCGATAAATATCGGTATAGCCGATCGCGATCGCCAAACTAGAATTTTTAGCAATATTCACATATTGGCTGGTCAGGGATGGAATAATTACGCGTAGAGCCTGCGGCAAAATGATTTTTCGCATCGTCTGGAAGGCATTCATGCCTAGAGCTTTTGCCGCTTCCGATTGTCCCTTAGGCACAGAAAGAATACCACCACGCACAATTTCGGCAATGAAGGCGCTAGAAAACATGGTCAATCCTAGCACTAGGGCGCAAAATTCTGAACTTAAGGTCATCTTCAAAGCTGCGATCGTGATGCCATCTTTTGCCAGAGTGGCAAAGCCGAGGGAGATGCGATCGCTACTGGAGGGAAGCGTCAAAAAGATCGCCGAGTACCAGAAAAATAGTTGTAATAATAGCGGCGTGTTGCGGAGAATTTCGACATAAACCCGCGCCAATTGTTTTAACAACCAATTGTGCGATAGCCTTGAAATGCCGACGGTAACCCCAACGACTGAGGCAGAAATGATGCTCACCGCGATCGCCTTTAGCGAATTGAGCAGCCCGACTTGCAACGCGGTAGTATAACTATCTGATGCCTTGTAAGGGAAGGGGGAATCGGCAATATCAAAGGAAGCGGGATCGCTAAGAAAGTCAAAGCTGATGGCAAGCCCAGAGCTACGCATATTTCTCGCTAAGGTATTCCATGCCAAAATGCTGCAAGTAATAATAATTGCTAAAAAAAGTAATTGGAAAATCGTTCGCCAACTCCCAAAAAAATTCCAGAATTTTGTTTGGAAATTATCTTGGAAATTATTTTGGAAATTATTTGGGGAATTATTCGGGGAATGATTGGGTAGATTGTTCTGTAAGTTGTTTGAGAACTTTCCCTTACTTGCAGACATTGCTTGAATTGCTCACAATATGGATCGAATTTAAGTTTAGTATATAACAATCCTAAGTAATTTGTGAGTAGTCCAGTCTCCCTATGTCCAATTTATCTGCTGAAGGGGCGATCAAAATAGCTGTAGTTGGTGATGTGCATGATTTATGGCAACCCTTAGAAGACCGCTTAGCTCTTCAGTCACTGGATATCGATTTAGTTCTATTTGTCGGTGACTTTGGTAATGAGTCGGTAGAACTCGTGCGAGCGATCGCTAATCTCGATCTTCCTAAAGTAGTGATTTTGGGCAATCATGATGCTTGGTTTACTGCCTCAAACGATCGCAAAAAGCAATGTCCCTACGATCGCACCAAAGAAGATCGCGTCCAGCAACAGTTAGACATTTTAGGCAACATCCATGTCGGTTATAGCTGGCTTGATTTCCCCCAATTAAATCTTTCGGTAGTGGGTTCTCGCCCCTTCAGTTGGGGAGGTTCGCAATGGAAGAAAGAAGCCTTTTATCGCGATCGCTTTAATGTCAAAAATTTTATCGATTCCACCCAGCGTATCGTTGATGCGGTTTCTAGGACAGCCTGTGAAAATATAATTTTTTTAGGACATAATGGACCTTCTGGATTGGGCAGTGAGGAATATTCTATCTGTGGCAAGGATTGGAAACCCATTGGTAAGGACTATGGCGATCCCGACTTTGCCGAGGCAATTACCAAATCCTATCAAATGGGCAAGAAAGTTCCCCTAGTTACCTTTGGGCATATGCATCACCATTTACGGCTCAATTCCCATCGCACCCGTGAGGCGATCGCCACAAATGACATGGGAACTATTTTCTTAAATGCCGCCTGTACGCCACGCATCATCCACCGTCATGATGGCTATTACCGCAACTTCTCGATTGTAACGTTAAAGTCTGGGCGGATTTGCCAGATATCTCTTATATGGTTAAATTCGCAGCATCAAGTAATTAATGAGAATATTTTATTCAGTAGCTAAGCTAGAAGAGCGTCCCGTCCGCTACGCGGACGGGACGCTCTCTGGTTTTGGTTTTACTTATGCTGAACTACTTACTCCCTTCCCGCTATAAAATTAGACATTAAAAACCAAGAATTAGCGTTGCGGCGCGAAGCGCCGCAACGCTAATTCTTTACTGGGAAGGGAGTAAAAGTTGAACTCATGAAACCTTAAAGTTTGCAGGATCTTGATCGCGGCGATGTCTGATAGGAATAGGTGGGCTTTGACGATCGCCAGATAGAGAGGCCGTTTTTTCAAGAGCTTCCCGCAAACGCTTAGCAGCATAGATGGACATATCGCGAGGCACGCTAATGCGATCGCGCAGATATCGCAAAGCAAGATCGCTATCGGGAGGTGGCATACATAGGCGATCGCTTGCCATATCGTTCATCATATTGGTTAACGCACAGCGTAAAGCGAGATCGCATAATTGATCATCCGCAGGATTGACCTTAATGATATTAGCGCGGTGCTTGATCACGCGCTGGAGAGCCTCCTGCCGCGAGTTAGCAGGTTCGGGATACTTCACATCGGGTAGATCGAACCAAGACCCATAGTTTACTTTCGCCTGATTGCTTCGCGCCTGTGGTTCTCCGTTCTCATAGCATCCTCCCATCTGGGGGGGAAGATCGTGTACGTGGGTATGGAAGTCACTTTGGGTTCCGCGATAGGTTGGACGACTTTCCATTGCATCAAACCAATCGGACATACGGGGATTCTCTTCGCGTATGGAGTACCCTTTGTAGTAATAGAGGCTGGCATTCATGCGCTCTACATAGGGCGTAAAAATTACATCCGCCGTACCAAAATCATCTAAAAAGTAGGGACTAGGCGTATTTCCTAAGGCTTCCTCCACCTTTGTCATGACTTCGCCAAACTGATGGCGATGACGTTGTTCTTGCTGTGCTGACATAACAGGACGACAAAGCCATTCACACCAAGCCCTAAATAATATCCTTTCTAATCTTCTTAGGGGAATTACTTGGGAATCATTCATTCCCTTGCCAAGAGTACCAAAGACTTTTTCTAACGCTATTAAAATATCGTCGCTTTCGGTAACGATTTTTCCATCTAAAGCGATCGCAGGTAGCATCCCCGATGGCACAATTTTTTTGTACCAAAGTTCCTTTTCGCCGTAGCAAAACATCGTTACTTTTTCAATGCGATAGGGAATTTGTTTTTCCTCTAACCATAGCCAAATCTTCTGGCAATAGGGACACCATGCATGATTATCCCGATATAAAGTGACCCTGACATCAGCCTCGGTATGTCCAAACAATCGCAATCTTGCTTGTGAATTAGTAGAACCATTAACTGTATCTATTTGGAAATCTGCAAAAGATTCTAGTTCTGTCCAGCTTAAAGGGTCGATAGTCATAGAAACTGAGTTATTAGCCAAGCAATTGCCTAAAAATTATAACATTCCCCGCTCTCGTACTTTATGCTGAATTAATAATTAAATTGATCGATTATAATCATTGATTAAGTAAGTGGGCATAATTAAAACCTGCGGCGCACGC
>NZ_LIRE01000474.1 GCF_001402795.1 Pseudanabaena sp. 'Roaring Creek' | reverse complement strand
TGCTTTCCATCCAACAAAAATTCCTACAGCAATTCCCCATCAATCGAACCACAAAAAATTTGTTATAGCTGCCGTCACTTGATATAGGACAAATCAAACCCCAAGAATTTACTGTCGGTGCTTCGCACCGACAGTAAATTCTTGGGGTTTATGTCCTAGTACATTTGGCAACAGCTATAAAAGTGCTCATTCGCAAAACTTTTAATAAATTTCTTCATTCGGGTTTGAGCGCAAAGCGCTATAAGTAGCTAAGCATAGTATTATCTAGATCTTGTGATTTCTCCGCATTAAGTATCTAGGCGCAATTAAATATAAAAGACAAAAAGCCTTAGCACATACTGCCCTTGCGTAAAGCTTTTATCTCTGGGTTTTAATTATGCCCAGTTATTTATCGCCAGTAAAAAAATTAAGCAGCCTTTTTAGAATGTCTCAAAGCTCAAACCCAACTAATTTAACAACCCTTCTAGAACGTGGTGTTGTCGAAATATTCCCAGATAGCGAAACCGACAATTTAGGCGATCGCATTCAAAGGAGCGATCGTCCCCTGCGTATCAAACTCGGCATCGATCCCACCCGCCCCGATTTACATTTAGGGCATACGGTCGCTTTGCGAAAACTCCGCCAATTCCAAGATGCAGGGCATAAAGCAGTATTAATCATCGGCGACTTTACAGCGCAGATCGGCGATCCGACGGGACGGTCGGAAGCCAGACCGAGGCTCACTCCTGAAGAAGTGGCGTACAATGCCGAAACCTATTTAGAGCAAGCGAAGAAAATTCTTGATTTTTCTAGCGATCGCTTTGAGTTACGTCGTAACGGGGAATGGCTCAACAAACTGGACTTACAGCAAATCATCACCCTGCAAGCCAGTATGACCGTGGGGCAAATGCTGGCGAAGGAGGGATTTAGCGATCGCTATGAAAAGGGCACGCCGATCTATTTGCATGAATTTCTCTATCCCCTGTTACAGGGTTACGACTCTGTCGCGATCGATGCCGATGTGGAGCTAGGCGGAACCGATCAAAAATTTAATATTCTCGTCGGTCGGGATTTACAACTAAAAGATAAAAATCGACAGGGTCAATCAGCCCAATTTGGTTTATTACTGCCGTTGTTAGTAGGTTTAGATGGCGTACAAAAGATGTCTAAGTCCCTCGGCAACTACGTCGGACTCACCGACGAGCCCTTGAGTATGTATTCCAAACTCGAAAAAGTCCCCGATGCTTTAGTTGATAAATATTTTGAGTTACTGACAGATATCGATCTAGCCACGCTACCAGAGAATCCTCGCGACAAGCAAAAACAACTAGCTTTAGCGATCGTCGGTCAATACCACAGTCGAGAAGCCGCCCTTCAAGCCCAACAGGATGCCGAGCAAATTGTCCTCGCAGGGAATACCACCGATCTAGGCGATATCCCCGAATTCGATCTCTCCCAAATTAATTTCCCCGCTCCCTTGCGCTATTTAGTCAAAGCGGCGGGACTTTGCAAAAGCAATAGCGAAGCCCAAAGCCAGATCGAGAATGGCGCGGTTAAACTAGATGGCGAGAAATTAGGCGATCGCACCTTTACTGAAGCGATCGAGTTATCGGGAAAGGTATTGCAAGTCGGGAAGAAAAAGTTTTTGCGATTGCTTTAATCTTTTGATTCGATCTAGTTTGGACATAAACCCCAAAAGAGCGTTGCCGTGCGGAGCGCGGCAACGCTCTTTTGGGGGTTTTAAAATTATCCCGAACTCACGTTATACCAATTCACGAAAGTGTGACAACACTTTTGTGAATCAAAAACCAAACCCAGTAAGGGTTTTCAAAGCTCAAAATGGCTACGCCATTTTGAGCTTTGGTATTACCTAGCTCGGAGAAAGGCGCTAATTGCCATAAAAACCTTATTATTGAGAAGCTCGCTGCGCTTCTTTTTGCTCGTATCATCATTACCCTGAAGTGGATCGATGATGGCATTAAAATCTTGAATGGCTTGATTAAAGGCTGCTTGATTAACAGTAATAGTTGATTTGCCGATCGCTACTTTGCCGTCACCAGAAATCGATATATCACCATTGGTTAACGCAGGACTTAACGCTGAAATGAGATCGTTTACCAAGGTACTTGACACGCCAGCATCAAATCCTGAGTTTTGCAGAGATAGGATTAACCCCTGTTTACCCAGTTCGATGGTAGCTGGGTCTAGTTTCGCGGGAACGAGGTTAATTATTTGAGGGATGATGTCAGAGACGTTAATGGTTAAGAGATTTGTGCTGGAGTTTTCCGAACCAATAGAGGAATTAGAGGTTGGCGTTACCACCACAGGAGTAGTTCCTGCTTGAATGGGTAGTGGGACGCTCAAGCAAAGTATGGAGGCACAGAGAACGAATAATGTCTTTTTCATGGCAAGCTACCTAGCTTATTTAAACTTTAAAAATGCGGTTGATTGGAGCGATCGCTAGCCTTTTTTAGAGCAGTTGACAAGGTAAAGAACTTCGCCATCAACTGCTCTAGACATTATATGACTTAGATAAATTTATCTGCGCCCAAGGTAATTAAACCCGTAGGTAATGCCCAAAATAAGCTGAGTACCAGCGTTACTATTATTGGTAACATCCGAGTAGGTCAAGTTGATATTGAGCGGTAAAGTGCGATCGGGAAGAAAGCCCACAGCGAAGTTCAGTCCTTGCCCCGACCAAGCCGAACTCACAGCCCATTGGGGATCTAATAGATAGCCAATGCTGCCAAATACACCAACACCACCATTGCTATCAGATTTACGATAGGTGCCACCACCCACACCAGCAGAAATAACCAAAGGCTTAGGGTTATCTTTGCTTGAAGGATCGGTCAACCGCGATAATGTCGCAACCCCATAGACGGAGGATGACGTTCCGCCTGCATTATTTCCATAGTTAGCAAAGTTCGTCCAACCGACAGCAACGCCTACTTGGTTCTCAGCATCACCATAAATTATTTTATGCACCTTAAGGTCAAAGGAACCATTAGAAGCAAAGCGACGAATACTGTTGATATTGAAAACTCCTTCAACCGCAAAGTATTTATTTGCATCGCCTATGCCCGTCGCTAGAGCAATACTTCCATCCACGGAATCCCTTAGCTTTCCAGCCGTAGCTCCAAAAAGACCGACAAAAGCATCTCCCGTCTCTAGTCCAAATCCACTGGGCGTTCCTGCGTTTAAGCCTGGATAGTAGGAGGGCTTGATCGAGAGCGGCTCAATCTTAATAAAGGGAGAATTAGATGTTGGCTCTGTTTGAGCGATTTTATTCTGGACGGCTTCTACTAGGTTGCTATCTGGTTTAGTAGAGATTTTAATAGAGGAGCTGGGCTTATAGGCAATTGTGGGTTGCTGGAGATCCTTGGCTGTAAAGGGCAACCTGTTTTGAAGAACGGGAGGATTCGTTACTTTATTTTTGGGGTTAGTTGTTTTAGTTACCTTGTTTTGGGCAACATTTTTGACTGTTGGAGATTTAACTGTTGGAGAGTTTGTAGTCGAGTTTTTGGGATTGTCCGAAGAGAGTGCCCGTGGAGGAATAACTTCCGTCTGGGCAGATATCTCTCCGATGGAAATCATTCCTAGACCGAAAACCGCACCAGTAGATAACAGTAGCAATCTCTCAGTAGAGCATTTTACAAAGCATTTCTGTAGCATTTAATAGTCCTCACCCACGATCTAACTTTGCTGAATCTATCGAAATCGTGCAATCTTAGGCTCAATATATTCAAAACAGCAAGAGAGGCGATCGCTTCTCACTCAAACAACACAAAAATGCAATACTCTTTTAAGATCTTCGCACGATTTCTCTTACGACGAAGAACCCAAATTATACATTATTATGCCGTTAAAGATCGGTTTTTATTAGCAGGTTAGGTCAATAAGTCTTGAAATCGAACAGTCATTTTACAAAATTATTGCGAATTAAATTAAATGCGGTTCTAAAAGCCCAGCCCAGCCTATTGCCCAAAGGGGCAGCTTGTCTACTCGCGGTTTCAGGAGGGCAGGATTCTCTATGCTTAGCCAAACTCTTCCAGATGCAACGGATCAAATCCAATTGGGTTTTGACGATCGCCCATTGCGATCATCAATGGCGGCATGACTCAAGGGCGAATGCGGAATATGTCGAAAAAATAGCGAAGGAATGGGGAATCAGCTTTTGTTTGAGAACTGCGACACGATCGCTAACTAGCGAAGCTAGTGCAAGGGAATGGCGCTATGAAATGCTGGTAGATATGGCAAGGGAAAGTAAGAGTGCCTATGTCGTCACGGGACATACCCGCAGCGATCGCGTGGAGACCTTACTCTATAACTTGATGCGCGGTAGCGGAGCCGATGGCTTAGCTTCATTAACTTGGCAGCGATCGCTCACCCCTGAAATTAATTTAGTGCGTCCGTTATTACAGGTCAGTCGTCATGAGACTGCGGCTTTCTGTCAAGAAAACAACATTGTAGTTTGGGAAGATAGTACCAATCAAAATCTCGATTACCGTCGCAATCGCCTGCGCTTAGAAACTATTCCCTATCTCCAAACTCATTTTAATCCCCAGCTAGAAAATGCGATCGCCCAGACCTCAGAGCTTTTGCAAGCGGATGTAATCTATTTAGAGGAACAGGCGCAACATTTTTTTGTGGAAAATATTTCCGTAATTTGGGATGCGACTGCACCGCGACTGCACCGCCAATGCTTACAGCAGCAGCCCTTAGCTTTACAAAGAAGAATTGTCAGACAGTTTCTATCGAGATATTTAGTTCATCAAGTAAATTTTGAAGATATCGAGCGATTTTTAAATTTATTAACCGCTCAAAACCGATCGCAAAGCGCTCCTTTTAAAGGGCAGATTTTTGCCCTAGTCGATCATCCTTGGATTGTCCTCCAGCATCAGTAATAAGTAGTTCGGCATAATTAAAAATCAAAACCAGAGAGCATACCGCCCGCTGCGCGGGCGGTATGCTCTTCTAGGTTTTAAGTTTAACTTAGCTACTTAATGCCAAGGTTCAAAATGGCAACGCCATTTTGAACCTTGATACTACTTTCCACCAAGGGCGATCAGCGCAAAAAAACTACCACTATTCCAGAGACAATGTAATAGCATGGAAGATAGGAGGTTTTTGGATCGCCAATAGACAAAACCCATCACCATACCGAGCACGCTGAGGGGAATGATATCGGCAATGTTTAAATGAGCCAAGGCAAAGAAAAATCCACTTAGGGCGATCGCTCCCCACACTGGTAAAGATTTGGTAAGCGAATGCAGTAAAAATCCCCGAAACAGGTATTCCTCAAAGAACGGAGCAGCGATCGCTAAAGTCGTCCAGAGCAGAAATTTCGGTAGATTATCTTGACTATCGGTCAAGATTGGTAATAGGGGATTACCACCACCCTGTCCTTGGAGAAATTTTTGGCTGATCACCGATACGATCAAAACCAAGGGAACTGCGGCAAAATATCCGCCAATTCCCCATGCTAGCCACTTTAGGGAAGTAAATTTGATGCGAAACCAACCTTCGGGTAAGGGACGATAGGGGGCAAGGCTAGCTTGCAGAATCGGTAACATAGGAATTACGGAAAGGACATAAGGAATAAGCACGAGTAATGCTTGAACGGTGAAATCTTCCTTAGCCCTTGTGGAAATATCTAGGAATTCAAAGATTAAGGGCAACACAAATTGCGTCATCAAACAAAATGCGGTAAACCACAAAACCATTACTTCCCAAGTAGTTTTTATACCCCAAGGAACTTCCCAACTAATTTGAGGATGTTTGATTGAAGAATGACGGTCAAAAGGAGAAGACTTGCGAAAGAAGATCCATTGAATTAATAGGGCGAGCCAAAGCAGAACCCCGACACCACCGCCAATCACAGGAATAGAATTGATGATGGCCAGTCGATTAATCGCTAAGGTAACTTCTATACGCGCCTGTTGCTCTAGTTCAGAGATCTTTTCACTCCTTTGCTGAGCTTGATAGAGCTTTGTCAAAGCCTGTTTGCGATACCAACCGTCAAGGGTGCGTCGAATCTGTGTTTCAGCATTGGGGAATAGCGCTACGGGTTCCGACCATAGCCCTTTTAGGATTTGAGCAGTTAATCCATAACTGGTCATGGACTGTCCTTCTAATTTGGTGACGTTCTCCCATGTGGCGATCGCCCCTTTAATATCCCCAGTTTGAATTTGGAGCAGCCCTGTGCGATCGCTAATTTCACTGATACTTTCTATTTTCTTTTGTTTCTGTTTAGAGAGCGTCTGCCGCTCATAGCTATCTAGATCTCCATTTCGAGCTTGGCGATCGAGACGGATGAGATTATCTTTAGCATCACTGAGAACTTCTTGATAACTGCTGAGAGCTTGTGTATATAAATCCTGAGAAGTTCCATCACCGACAAGAATTTGAAATATGTCATCGGCAGAGCTATTGGGCGACTGCTCGGATACCTGTGTGGCTTGTAAAATCAAATCAGTTTGGAGCAAATCTAATTTTGTCTGCTCCTGAGGATTATTCCAGCTTGCTTGCAAAGTGAAGATAATAAATAAAATAGACAATAAGCTGAGAACGCTTAGCAGTAATGATTTAACATCCAAAGATTTTTCATTCAAAGGCTTAGAATCCATTCTTTTATTTCAGGGGATAGGGCTGGGTGAAGCACCGCCCATCCTATCATTTCGATCCAGTAAATCGCAAACCCGCAATACCTATAACGATCGCCCCAATGTACATAAATCTAGACAAATCTCGCGATTCACCGAGAAATATAGAACCGACCAGCGCCGTCCCCACCACACCGATACCCGTCCAGACAGCATAGGCAGTGCCCACGGGTAAGGTTTTTAGGGTTTGGGCGAGGAGGATCAGACTGATGGTAATGGCGGCGATCGTTAGCAGGCTGGGTAATGGTTTGCTAAAACCATCGGTATATTTCAAGCTACTCGCCCAGACAACTTCCAATAGCCCCGCAATAATTAAATTAATCCAATCCATTATGTTTTTTATAGCTATATTCACTTAAGTCAGGACATCAAACCCAATAGAGAGTTGCGGCGCTTCGCGCCGCAACTCTCTATTGGGTTTGATTTTTTTCGTAACATTACTGACTATAGCTATATATACTCCTTTTTCGTCTAAGAAACCATTTAAGACTTGGATAGATCCCCCCAGCCCCCCTTAATACCAAATCACAAAATGACGTAGCCATTTTGTGATTTTAAAACACTTTCTGGGTTTGGTTTTTAATTCCCAAAAGTGTAGCCACACTTTTGGGAATTGGTATAAAAAGGGGGGAGAATTAAATTCTTCCCCCTTTTTAAGGGGGATTGAGGGGGATCTCTTAGAGTTTTTGACCGCAGAAAGTAATTCTTAAATGGTTTCTAATATAGCAACGTAAGGTTGGCTTAGGACATAAACCTCCAAAGATGAGCGGCGGCGCTTCGCGCCGCCACTCATGATACTAGTTAGGTAAGGATGGGCGACGCTTTGCGTCGCCCATCCTTACCCATTAAATATTTTTTGCCGCTGCCGAAGTTCGCAAGGATAGGGAACTTAAAACTACGCTGACAGAACTAAGCGCCATGGCTAATCCTGCGATCGTGGGATTGAGGGAAATCCCTAAACTAGGGTAGAGAATCCCTGCGGCAATAGGGATCGCCAGAGTATTGTAGGCAAAGGCCCAGAATAAATTTTGGCGAATTTTACTGAAGGTAGCGCGGCTGAGTTGGATCGCAGGCACAACATCGCTAATATCATGGCGCATTAACACAATATCCGCCGTTTCCATCGCCACATCCGTTCCCGAACTGAGGGCAATACCCACGGTGGCACTTGCAAGGGCTGGCGCATCGTTAACGCCATCCCCAATCATTGCCACCCGATTCCCCTCGGCTAATAGTTTCATAATGGCTGCTGCCTTGCCATCGGGCTTGACATCCGCGATCGCCCGTTCGGGAGGAATGCCCAACTGATGGGCGATCGCGATCGCCGTTTCTTGCCGATCGCCCGTAAGCATCCACACTGGCAGCCCCATCGCTTCGATTTGACGAACGACATTAATGGCTTCAGGTTTGAGGCGATCGCGCAGGGCGATAATGCCCGATAGTCTGGCATCTACGGCTACAAAAACGGGGGTTTTACCCGCCTCGGCAAATTGCCGCGATCGCTCTAACATCTCGCGGGAAATTTCTACTTGGCGGGAAGACAACCATGCGCTATTGCCCACTAGAATCTCTTCACCCGTAACCAGTTGGGATTCCACGCCGCATCCTGCCACAATTTGCGAGGATTGGGTGGGCAATAGGTCGATGTTTAAGGATTCGGCTCTGGAGATCGTTGCTGCACCGAGAATGTGGTTTGCGCCAACTTCCGCACTTGCCGTAATTTGCAGCAGTCGTAATACTGGGGCTGGAACTTGGCTATCGGCGCGATCGGTTAGATCTTGTAGATCTTGAAATAGATCTTGGAAGTTAGTTTGATCGATGACTTGGCGATCGCGATCCATCGCAAGGGTAACCACATCAGTGACTTCAGGTTTACCCTCAGTCAAGGTACCTGTTTTGTCAAAAACTACCGCCGATAGCCGATCGATCTTTTCTAAGCTTGCGCCCCCCTTAATGAGAATCCCTTTTTCCGCCCCCAGCCCTGTGCCGACCATAATCGCTGTAGGCGTTGCCAGTCCCAAGGCGCAGGGACAAGCCACCACCAAAACAGCGATCGCTAAGCGCAGGCTAAATACAATTTCAGCATGGAGAATCCCATACCAAGTTAGAAATGTTAGGGCAGCGATCGCCATGACCGAGTAGGCAAAATATCCCGCCACGCGATCGGCTAGGTATTGAATGGGGGCTTTGCTTGCCTGTGCTGCTTCCACCAAGGATACAATTTTCGCCAACGTCGTTTCCGAACCAATCTGGAAGACCCGAACCGTAATGGCTCCCGTCAAATTTAACGTCGCTCCCGTAACTCTTGCTCCTAATTGCTTGGTGACAGGCATTGACTCGCCTGTAAGCATCGACTCATCAATACTCGAACTCCCGCCGACGATTTCTCCATCGATGGGAATTTTTTCTCCAGGCAAAACCACGATCCGATCGCCTACTTGCAAGTCTTCCACTGCTACCGAGACCTGCAATTCTCCATCAGCACCTTGCACTAACAATCTGGCGCTAGGAGGCTGCAACTCCATCAAGGCGCGGATAGCGTTGGAGGCTTTTCCCTTCGCTCTCTCTAATAGGGCCTGCCCTAGCAACACAAATCCCAACAACATTACAGGCTCTTCAAAAAAACACTGCCAATGGAGTTGTGGAACCCATAAAGCGATCGTGCTTGCCAAATACGCGGCAACCGTTCCTAACCCTACTAAGGAGTTCATATTTGGCGCTCGATACCACAAAGATCTCAAGCCATCCCACCAAATTGGGCGACCAATCCAGCCTAGCGCTACCGTGGAGACGATCCAATGAATGTACATATTCCCCAACAGAGGTACATCCATTATGCCGATTAAACCCAAATGTCCCACGATCGCTAAAATTACTAACGATGCAGGAATTGCGATTTCCTTAGTAATCCCCAACCAAGAATTTGCAGTCGGGTTTGGCGGTAATGTTTTGCCTGTCAATGGGCGATCGCGTTTATCAATAAATTCCGCTGCAAAACCTGCTTTAGCGATCGCCTCAATTAACTGCGGGGCTAGGTTTTGGGGCGAGTCCTCTGTGCCATAAACTACGGTGGCTCTCTCCGTCAACAAATTGACGTTCGCCGCCTTGACCCCTTCACAGGCGAGCAGACGTTTTTCGACCGTTGCTACGCAACCCGCACATTTCATACCCGCGATCGCCAAGGCTAAGGAGCTAGATCGGGTTGTAGGTGGTGCTATGGGGGATATTGATGTTATTGATTGAGTCTCTGCCACAAACCTAATACCCAAAAACGATAATCTAAATTTAGAAAGCTCTTTAAGATTCCTACTTTAACCTAAGTTGCGACCCGCTCTGAAAACCTCTATCACAGCGATCGTAATACTCTGATTGACCAAACGATGGTTAATGCCTTCAAGCCATTTGGCATGGCAATGACTAAAATCCAACTGAGAAAGGAAAAAAGTGTTATTGGAAAGATTACAAAGCGGTAAATGCTCAGGGAACAATCGTTGCGTATTTTCTCAATAATCAAGGTTTAGTTGATTGGGCGCAAAAACAACCATTAGCGGAAATATTCTCTTGTCTAGGCGATGGACATGATGGGATCTGGAATTTATTCGCCGCCATAGCGCCATCACCGCAGAGGTTTGAAATATTGGACTGGTTTCATTTGAAAGAACATCTTTATGCTGTTGGTGGTTCTTTGCG
>NZ_LIRE01000473.1 GCF_001402795.1 Pseudanabaena sp. 'Roaring Creek' | reverse complement strand
AAATGGAAGCACCTTTGGTAAATGTCGAAGCTAGTTTCATTAATACAATTAAAGGCGGTTTAGTTAAGATTAATTAGATAAGTTAGCCAACTGTATGTATCTAGGCGCAATTAAATATAAAACCCCAAAAGCTGTAGCGCACGCTGCGCGTGCGCTACAGCTTTTGACTCAGGATTTTAATTATGCCAACTTACTTAACGACTTAATTATTGCCCTATTAATCTTTTCGTTAGTTCTCTTTTCTCAAACTCGCTCCATTCTTCAATACCTAATCTATATATCTATATATGTTTCCAGCAGCAAGGTTAAGTGATAAGACTGTTACAAATGACACTATTATTGGTCCTGGCGCACCTACAGTCTTAATCGGAGGGATGCCCGCAGCCTGTGTTGGCGATGCTGTAGCTGGCAATTTAGTAGTAGGTTCAATCGTCCTAGGTTCTTTTACTGTCATCATCGGCGGACGCTTTGCGGCAAGAACTACCTCCCAAGTAGTTGGAATCAATGTCAATGCTCCACCAACCCCCATAACTACTTTTGTGGGCAAAGCAGAAATGACGGTTCTAATTGGGGGTTAAATTCTGCATTTTCTTATAGCAATCTGTGCTCAAACTCGACGCAAGGAATGTGAAGTTCCTCAGCATAATTAAAATCCAGAGCTAAGACCAAAACTAAAAATGGCGTAGCCATTTTTAGTTTGCAAACCCTTACTAGGGTTGGTTGTTAATTCACAAAAGTGTTGTCACACTTTCATGAATTGGTATTAGATACCCGTTAGACACTAGTAAAATCTTGATCATTCTTG
>NZ_LIRE01000472.1 GCF_001402795.1 Pseudanabaena sp. 'Roaring Creek' | reverse complement strand
ACCGCAGGTTTTAGGGTTTTATGTTTAGCATCCTTACTTATCACAAACTTTGAAGATATGGGAAACGCAACCCCTCAACCTAAGCCTCAACCTAAAACAAGCAGCATTAGGAGAGGTTGGATATTGGCATTATTAATTACGATCGTTTTTGCTGTGGTAGGAAAACCAGCAATACGATGGTTGAGGGATCGGTATGCAGAATACCAAGCTAGTACCATTGACCTCACAGCAAGTGATGCCAAATATCGGGAGGTTCTAGCGATCGTTCAAGCCAATCAGCCCAATAATTCGCTCGGACGATCGCCAAACCAAGACGAGACTATCTCAGAACGGATTTTTCAAACTGCTTTATCCCGCGATCTTTTGGGGCGAAGCAGTTTTTACGAACCCAATACCAATAACGGTAAACTTGCCTGCGCCCGTATGGTAAATATGGCGATCGAGAGAGCCCTAGGCTATCAGATCGGTCAAAATCCTCTATACGTCCCTTCGCTAGTTGCCGATTTAGACAGCAATAAAGGGAAACAAATCGAGCAAATGCAAGCAGTTCGTGGGGATATTGCCATAGCTAACGGAACTGATTACACCAACGGACAGTGGCATATTGGCATTTGTATGAGAAATGGTTGCCGTTTGGTTTTGTCCAACTCGCCCTTTAAATCAGAATTTGCTTGGCTAACGGGTTCGGATTTTGATGGAGCCTTCGCCCATTACCCAGGTAAAACCACCTTTTATCGAGTCACCCAGAAAAACAAAATCGGGACATAGAAACAAAAAGAGCGCTGCCGCGATTCTCTTTTTGTTTCTATGTCCTGACATTTTTATGTCCTGATATACTTATACCAATTCCCAAAGTGGCGTTGCCATTTTGGGAATCTCAAAACCTTACTGGGTTTGGTGTTTAATTTACAAAAGTGTGACAACACCTTTGTGAATTGGTATTAGCGACAGTAAAAGCGACAGTAAGTGAGCTTAATTAAATATAAAAACCTAAAACCTGCGGCGCGCGCCGCAAGTTCTAGATCTGGACTTTAATTATGCCCAGCTACTTAGTAGCTTTATAGCGATCGCTTGATTAGAAAATCCTTGATTAGAAAATCAATGTTTAAGTTTGTTCACAAACTCACCTACTTAGCAGTATATGCCACTGTATGTTTGGGAGTTGCCAGTGCCATAGCACCTACAACATCACCCGTAATATCATCTGTAGCTGCGGAGGATAGTAGCCTTGGCATCGTCATGCGTCGCGGACAATTACGCGTGGGAATTGATGCCGCGATCGGTGGTCCCTATATGTTTTGGAATGCCAAGACGCAGTTTTATGATGGGTTTGAGCTAGAAATCATTCAAGAAATTGCCGCAAAATTAAACATTGAACCCCGTCCCATTAATATTCCTTGGTCTACCCAGCCTGAAAATTTAGCTTCGCGACAGGTCGATGTCCTTCTCAGTGCGCGAGAAGAGGGAGCCCTAGAAACGGGCGATACCAAAGGCAAATTCATCGAAACCGTTCCCTATTACCGTAGCGCTCAAAGGCTGCTAATCCGTGCCGATGGCACCCAAATCAAATCCCTCCGCGACATGATTGGCAAACGGGTGGGAGTTGTGGCAAATAGCGGAGGCGCAGCGATCGCAGAAACCTATAATAAAAATAGGGGTAATGCTATCCGCCTGTTCTCCTCACGGGATCTCGATCGGATGGTCATCCAACTGCGCGATCGGCAGCTTGATGCGATGATCCTTGATGAACCAGTAGCCGTATGGCAAGCACGCAACAATCCCAACTTTATAATTGTTGGGGAACCCTTAATTCCGATTCGTCTAGTGGCGATCGTCAATAAGGACGATGTATCCCTAAAAAATGCCGTAGATCGGGCTTTAACAGAGATGCGTCAAGAGGGTAAACTCGAACAGATACTTAAGAGGTGGAACCTGTGGGAAAGCCAGAAAACTTTAAAATCAACAACGGTCTTGCCAGTTACGGTATTAGCGATCATTACGCCGTACTCGGTTTACCAATGACCAGTGATGCGCTCCAAATTCGCAAAAAATTTCTCAAGCTTGCAAAGATTTTGCATCCTGATGTATTTGGGCGCACTCCCGAAGAAAAAGAGCTTGCCACCAAATATTTCTCCAAAATGGTCAGCCCAGCCTATCAAATTCTCAATAGCGATCGCGAACGGGGAGAGTATTTAGCCACCTTAAGAATTTTTGCCCAGAATGCCAAGCAAAAAGAACAGATACCGACGGTCAGTTCCGAAATTGCCCAAAAACTCTATCGGATGCCCCACGAAGTCACCTATCAGCAATATGTAGAACAAATTGCTCCGAAACAATATGAAAGCTTAGATGCCATCTTGGAATACACCGCAACTCTCAGCGAGTTAAATTTGGTATATGTCTTGACTCAGCAGACCTTGAGCTTTACCAGCAGCAGCAATGCTTACGCTCCTGCTTCCAGTCAAACCAATAGTCCTGAGCCTGTAGCTGCCAAACCAGCCCAGTCTCCCGCATTGCGAAATCTCAATATGGCGGAGTTATTTATCAGTAAAAAGCAATGGACTGAGGCGCTTAAGGAATTACTGGGAGCTGAGAAACTCGATCCTAATAACGCTAAGGTCTATGCGCTTAAGGGGTTAGTGCAAATGAATCAAAATGCGGCGGCGATCGCGAAAGCCAGCTTTCAAAAAGCTCTCAAACTCGATCCTAAAGAACCTATAGCCCTTAAATATATCAATCAGGCGACTACTGCCAGCAAACCACCAGAAAAAGCGCCAGAAAAGAAAGGCGGGTTATTTGGCTGGGGCAAAAAATAATCTCATACATTTCTCGCTAGGACTGGACTTCCGCAGACTCAAAAATATGGCGAGGCAACCATCTTGGATTTCCGCAGACTAAAGTATTACCGCCATAATGCGCTCATGCTGATCGTTAGTGCCGATCGGCATATTTTGACGACGATTACCCAATATTTAGGCTCCGAACGCTACAGTTTCATCACGGAAACCAGTGGCGAAAAAGCTTGGGAAATCATTCTTCACAAAAAACCTGCGATCGTTTTAGCTGATTGGCATATC
Organism: Pseudanabaena sp. 'Roaring Creek'; assembly: GCF_001402795.1. Lineage (GTDB taxonomy): Bacteria > Cyanobacteriota > Cyanobacteriia > Pseudanabaenales > Pseudanabaenaceae > Pseudanabaena. The sequence continues at coordinate 1,160 of NZ_LIRE01000472.1, read as the reverse complement.
CCCGATGTCTCTGGTGTAGCACTTTGCCATCGGGTTAAGGTAAATCTCGAACATCCCGACCTCATGACGACGTATTTTGTCTTGATTGTCGATGCTTTGAACAATCAACAACGTCAAATTGGCTTAGATGCGGGTGTTGATGAATTTCTCAGCAACTCCATTGATGGTTCTGAGCTAAGAGCAAGATTGCGGACGGGGCTAAAGGTCAGTGCGTTAACGCAGTCTTTGATCTGGACTAACCAGAAATTACTCACTCAAAATGACTTGCTGGATACATTAAACTTGGTCGATCCTTTAACAAAGGCTTTGAGCGAGCAAGCCTTTGTTGAGATCGTGCCGAAAATGATGCAACTGTTTAAGGGCTATGGCGCTTATCAAAGTTATAGTTTCTTGAGCTTGTTGATCATTGATATCGATCGCTTTCAACCAATTGTCGATTCCTATGGCAAGCAGGTTGGCAATGAGACACTTAAGGCGATCGTCGGGCGTTTGAGCAATAACTGCGAGGCTAACAGTTTAATTTATCGTTATGGTTTAGATGAGTTTGCCTGCATTACGCCCCATAATGATGCGGCAAGTGGCAAACAACTCTCTCAAAATTTACTGGCAAGCATTAGCAGCCATCCAATTTCTGTCTCTTCAGCATTGTTATTCCCACTAACGATTAGTGTCGGTGGAGTGGTAACAACTTTAGCAAGTCTCAGCCAACAAAATCCCGATCGGAGTTTTGGCAAACTGGTAGCTTTAGCAGAACATTCTCTACATCAAGCTCAATGTGCTGGTGGCAATCAGGACTATATCAAAGAATTTATCTAAGGCTGTCTAGGACTAGTTAAGGCTGGAGGTATTTGTAATTTGATAAGTGGCTAGGCGCAATTAAATATAAAACCCCAGAATATGTAGCGCACGCTGCGCGTGCGCTACATATTCTGGCTCTGGTTTTTAATTATGCCCAGCTACTTACTCCCTTCCCGCTATAAAATTAGACATTAAAAACCAAGAATTAGCGTTGCGGCGCGAAGCGCTGCAACGTCTAATTTTTCACTGGGAAGGGAGTATAGCAGTCCTAAATCATTCTATGAGAAAAATAGAGTTCTTCGACTTGGCTCAGCCAAAGTATAGATAATTTAAATAAAAACTACAGCTTCGACTTCGCTCAG
>NZ_LIRE01000471.1 GCF_001402795.1 Pseudanabaena sp. 'Roaring Creek' | reverse complement strand
AGTAATGTTAGGACAAAAATCAAACCCAATAGAGAGTTGCGGCGCTTCGCGCCGCAACTCTCTATTGGGTTTAATGTCCTGACTTAAGTGAATATAGCTCTAATTCACAAAAGTGTTGCCACACTTTTGTGAATTGGTAAGTATCTGGGCATAATTAAAACCCAGAATCAAGACCTGTAGCGCAAGCGCAGCGTAGATCTTGGGGTTTTATCTTTAATTGCGCCTAGCTACTTATAAAAAACTTGCTTAGCAAAGATTTTTGTAAATTATCGGGTTTTACCTATTCTTTTTAGTGATTATGAATCCCATACTGCAAACTGAAATCTGTCATTTTATCCGCGAGATCGGTCAAAAAGCGATTCATCTGAGAGAGAGAGGTTTTCAAGTTGATGAAAAAGGTTTTGATGATTATGTAACTAATGTCGATCGCGAACTCGATTTACTATTAAGACAAAAGTTTCAGGCATGGTTTCCCCATGATGTGGTAATTAGCGAAGAAAACCTGCAATCGCCAGAACTATGGCAAGAAAAACAAGCATCTAGTCAGAAATATTGGTTCATCGATCCGATTGATGGTACTGATGATTTTATTCATGGGCGGGAATTCTATTCGGTGATGGTAGGGGTTTTAGAGCAATCTCAGCCAGTTCTCGGCTGGATCTATGCCCCAAAGAGCGATCGCCTATATTTTGGCGGAACTGCTGTTAATGGATTATTCACGGTTGCCAATGGTCATATCCCTGAAGTTTTGCCTTCTATGCCGCCCAAGGGAGCAAGTAGCGATCGCGTAATTGTCAGTAAAAAAGACGATCTTGCCTATGGTGAGGCGATTCGTACAGCCGTTCCCAATGTGGAGTTTTACAGTCTCGGTAGCTTTGGCTTAAAGGTAATGGAAGTGGTTCAAGGTCGTGCAAACGCTTATATCTATCTCAATCGGCGCGTGAAGCTCTGGGATACCGTTGGTCCTCTGGCGATCGCCAAAGCCGCTGGGTTAGTTTGTTGCGATCTGACAGGTCGCGAAATCGGATTTGGCTATGAAGATATCGATCCTGCGAAACTCACCCATAACCAAGTTATTGTGATTGGCTGGTCAAAATTTATCGACGAGTTTCTCGATTCGATTCATCAAAACCTCTCCAACTGCATGTAGTCGGCATAATTAAAAACCAAAATAAGAGAGAGTACCGCTCGCTATGCTGGCGGTACTCTCTCTTTAGCTACTTAGTTCTTGAAAGCCGCTTGTTTCATGCCTACATCAGCAATATGTATTTTAGAAGTGATATGGCGCTATATTAATTAATAAATTCCAATAACTTCGCAAAAAGCCTGTATTTGGCTATATCTATGTCCAAGAAAAACTATCCTAAAGCATGGAGACGTTTCGCTACACAAGTCAATCAATCTGATCGTCAGGTTTCGGTAGAACTAGGGAATAAATTCGATCGCTTAGCAAGATGGGCTGCTCGCTTTCGCCTAGCCAAGAGTTTTAAGAAACTGGATTTAGGCGATCATTACGCTAGTCCGCTTACACCCCAACTCTATTCAGCGATTACGAGAATCTTTCTTACCTATACAGCCTTTGAAACATACTGTCGCATCATTGGCTTAAATCCCAGTCAGGAAACCCAATTAGAAGCTTGGCAAAATGAACAGTCTCAAACCACGATCATCCAAGAGATCCGTAGATTAGATCCCAAACATACTTTCTCTAGCTTTTTAGAAGAACATTTAGAGGGGGTTGCTTTAAAAAGAATGATGCGCGATTTTATCGAGGGCAAAGATGTCAATATTAGTTTTTTAGCCAGATGTACGAGACATATTTTTGCCCATGGAGTGCTGACGGCTCATTCATCAAATCTATCGGTAAAGCGTTTTGAAGAGGTGTCACAAATTATTTCAGATTTCTTAATAAATTGCATGGATCGAGATTTTGACAGTCGCGTAGCAAAATAATTACAGCTAACGCAAAGTAAAAAGATGGGTGGTGGCGCGAAGCGCCGCAACTCATCTTTTAAGTTATGACATCAAACCCAATAGAG
>NZ_LIRE01000041.1 GCF_001402795.1 Pseudanabaena sp. 'Roaring Creek' | reverse complement strand
CCCCAGTAAGCCTGCGCCACAAAATACCAACCCCACTTTTACCCCCCCTGCCACTACTCCTGCAACCAATGAAATTCAAGTATTAGTGGGAGAAGTCGCGATCAAGACTCCCGAAGGTCAGCCTCCCCTACCTCCTGAGCTAGAACAAAGAATTTATGACGCGATCTCAACCAAACCAGGACGCACGGTAACGCGCACCCAGCTCCAATCCGACATCAACGCAGTATTTGCGACGGGCTTTTTCTCCAATGTCCAAGCTGAGCCAGAAGACACCGATATTGGCGTACGTGTTACATTCTTTGTACTCCCCAATCCCGTCCTCAAGTCAGTTAATGCTGATGGTACTAAAGTTCTCGAAGATGGCGTAATTAATCGAATTTTCGGTTCGCAGATCGGTAAAGTTACTAACCTCAAAGACATCCAAGCTGGGGTAAAGGAACTTGAGAAGTACTATCAAGATAAGGGCTATGTTTTAGCCCAAGTAGTCGATATCAAGGCTACGCCAGAAGGAAATATTAATCTGGTGGTTTCCGAGGGGGCGATTGAGGCAATCAAAGTCGCTTTTATTAACGAAGATGGTAAAACTGTTGATAAAGACGGTAAGCCTGTGACTGGCACTACCCGTGATTTCATCATTACTCGCGAATTGACAATTAAAGAAGGGGAGATCTTTAATAAAAATACTGTTCAAAGCGATCTCCAAAAGGTCTATGGCTTAGGGCTATTTGACGATCTCAATATTGGGCTTGCCCCAGGTACCGATCCCCGTAAAGTCGTCGTGACAGTCAATGTCAAAGAAAGAAATACGGGCTCCATCTCCGCAGGTGCCGGGATAAGCTCTTCTACAGGTTTATTCGGTACTGTCAGTTTCCAACAGCAAAACCTTGGTGGCAACAACCAAAAACTCGGATTAGATGTTCAAGTTGGTACAACTTCGTTATTATTCGACCTCAACTTTACCGATCCTTGGTTGGCTGGCGACCCCTATCACACTTCATTTTCGGCAAATATTTTCAATCAACGCGCCTATAGCTATATCTTCGATGGCAGTGTGGGCATCGGGGCAAATAACGATCAGCCAGTTATAAATCGTTTGGGACTTGGGTTTAGTTTTTCTCGCCCATTGAGTTCTCGTGATACAGCATCCCTTGGTTTCCGCTATCAGCGCGTTAGTGTTCTGAACAATACGAACAATGCGATCGCTGCCACTGACTCGTTAGGCAATCAGCTCACTACTAGTGGCACTGGACAGGATGATTTACTATTACTGCAACTTGCTTACGCTAGCGATCAGCGAGATAATCCGATTAAACCCTCTTCAGGCTCTGTATTTCGGATTGCTACCGAACAGTCTATCCCCATTGGATTAGGTTCGATTTTCTTAAATCGGGTTCGGGCTAGTTATAGTTTTTATATGCCCGTTAATTTCCTGAATTTTTCGGAAGGAACGCAAGCCCTCGCCTTTAACATTCAGGCAGGAACAGTCATCGGCACATTACCCCCCTACGAAGCATTTCAGCTCGGCGGTAGCAACTCGGTACGCGGTTGGGATGAAGGTAAAATTGGTAGCGGTCGCAGCTTTGGCATCTTCTCCGCAGAATATCGTTTCCCCGTATTTAACATTGTTGGCGGGGTCTTGTTCTTCGATTACGGTACTGATTTAGGCTCGGCCTCAGCCGTACCTGGTAACCCTGCGGGGGTGAGAAACAAGCCAGGCAATGGCGCTGGTTATGGCATTGGGGTACGGGTACAGTCGCCGCTCGGCTCGATTAGGGTGGATTACGGTCTATCCTCCAATGGTGGTAACCAGTTTAGCTTTGGTCTAGGAGAGAAATTCTAGTCATGCTCTACCAACAGACGATCGCCTCTCCTTTTTCTTTATCGGGGATTGGATTGCATAGTGGCGAACAAGTTTCTGTGACCGTCAGTCCTGCCCCTATCGACTCAGGTCGCTACTTTATTTATAACGGTACTAAAATACCTGCGGATACCAATGTAGTTTCTGCCTCGCAGCTATCCACAGAACTACGGCACAACGGCACTGGTGTGCGTACGGTTGAGCACCTGTTGTCGGCATTGTTTGGTATGGGCATCCATAATGCCTGTATTGAGCTCGATCGCCCTGAACTACCAATCCTTGATGGTTCGGCGATGCCTTGGGTAGAGGCGATCGCCCAAGTCGGGGTCGAGACGCAGGTTGAAGGCGACTGCTTAGTATCCTTAGCCGAACCCGTCACAGTTTGGAAAGGAGATGGTTTTGTCACGGCAATTCCTGCCGATACCTTGCGGTTTACCTATGGCATTGCTTTCCCCACGAAGGCGATCGGCGAGCAGTGGTTTAGTTGGTCACCCCCCATTGCCGAATTTTCCCAAAAATTTGCTGCCGAAATCGCCCCTGCGCGGACTTTTACCCTCGCCGCCTATATTGACCAAGCGAGAGCCGCAGGGCTGATCAAAGGCGGTAGTTTAGAAAATGCGATCGTCTGCGATGCCGACCGCTGGATCAATCCACCCCTGCGTTTTGAGAATGAGCCCTGTCGTCATAAACTTTTAGATCTCATTGGTGACCTAAGCTTGCTAGGATTTTTACCGAGAGCGCATATTCTTGCCTACAAAGCTAGTCATAATCTTCATGCCGAATTTGCGATCGCCTTAGCGACCAAGCAAGTCTCTAGAAGTTAGCAAGGTCAATGCGTTGCATCGTCCGACCTAGCTCTAAAACACCGCAAACTTAATACTTAATATGTCAACTTTGACCGAAGAAAACACCATAAATAGTACCGACATTAATATTGAACTGGAAAACACCCCTCCTAGTCCAGTCTTAATGATCGAAGATATTCAGAAACTTTTACCTCACCGCTATCCATTTTTGTTGGTAGATCGCATCATTGATTTTGTGCCAAACAAATCTGCGACAGGGATTAAGAATGTAACCTTTAATGAGCCATTTTTTCAGGGGCATTTTCCTGAGCGTCCGATCATGCCAGGGGTATTAATTGTTGAAGCGATGGCGCAAGTAGGCGGTATTGTACTAAGACATTTACCTGGCATGGAAGATCAACTTTCACTATTTGCGGGAATCGATAAAGTTCGATTTCGTCGCCCTGTCGTCCCTGGAGATCGCTTAACGATCACCACCGAATTGCTTGTATCGCGCAAGCGCTTTGGTAAGATGCATGGGCGCGCAGAAGTTGATGGTCAACTAGTCTGCGAAGGTGAATTGATGTTTTCCTTAGTTAATCTTTAGAAAATATTTTTTAGAGTCCTTCTTACTCTAGAAAAAATCTTGTAAAGCATTACTTTATTCGTCATCTGGCGATCCAAGCGATCGCAAACAAAGCGATCTATCTTAGTATCAAGCGAGCCAAACTTTTTATGCCTGTGTCTCATGCGCCTGTGTCTGAATTTATTCACCCGACAGCCATAGTGCATCCTGATGCCCAACTACATCCGACTGTCAAAGTTGGAGCTTATGCTGTCATCGGTGAGCAGGTGAAAATTGGCGCTCATACTGTCATTGGACATCATGCTATTGTCGAAGGACGAACCGAAATTGGCGATCGCAACCAAATTTATCCAGGAGCGGCGATCGGGTTAGATTCACAAGATTTGAAATATGCGGGTGCTAATAGTCTTGTCCGAATCGGTAATGATAACCGCATTCGTGAATATGTGACGATTAATCGAGCCAATGAAGCCGATGAAGTTACCTATATTGGTAACGGGAATTTGCTGATGGCCTATGTTCATGTAGGGCATAACTGTGAAATTGAAGATCGAGTGATTATAGCCAACGGAGTCGCCTTGGCGGGTCATGTCTACATCGAGTCCCATGCCAGAATCAGTGGCGTTCTAGGGGTGCACCAGTTTGTGCGTATTGGTCGTCTATCCATGGTAGGTGGCATGAGTCGGATTGAGAGGGATGTCCCTCCCTATACCTTAGTTGAGGGCAATCCCTCCCGCGTACGGACTCTAAATCGAGTCGGCATCGATCGCGCAGGACTTGATGGGGAAACTCAACAAGCTCTGAAGTCGGCATTCCGTTTGCTTTACCATCAAGATCTCACTCTAGTGGAAGCCCTCGAAAAACTAGTTACCTTCGCTGATAATGCTCATGTTCAGCATTTGCGCCAATTTTTACAAGATTCGATTACTGTTTCTCATCGGCGTGGACCAATTCCCAGCCGTGCCTAATCCGCTAACAAGAAATACCTCTTATCTTTCGGAGAGGTAGTCGTCTATCTCATCCAGCTTCAAAATCTTTAAAAGGCTATTAAATTAACCTCAGTTCGGGTTAAGCTGGCAGATTTTAAAACCTCAAAAGTAAAAGCCTTGCTACGCAAGGCTTTTACTTTTGGGCTTTGAGAAAGGGTTTGCGTAGCAAACCCTTTCTCAAAGCCC
>NZ_LIRE01000470.1 GCF_001402795.1 Pseudanabaena sp. 'Roaring Creek' | reverse complement strand
TATAGTTGTTTTAAATAACTTGTAGACGGGCTTCGACTTCGCTCAGCCCTCGGTGTAAGCTAGCTGAGCGAAGTCGAAGCTGTAGTTTTTATTTGAATTATCTATATTTAACGAAAGCGCGATCGCCAGATTCTTTGGTATTCGCCATCATTTAACCCTCCCGAAGTATTGAAATTATTGGCTTGAATGGATTGGTTCAGTGCGGCTATGCGATCTTCAGTGGCAGGGTGAGTACTGAGAAATGCGGGGACATTGCCACCTCCAGCACTAACTAGCTTTTGCATAAAGGCGGGCATGGCTCTCGCCGCGAAACCAGCTCTAGTAATATTTTGTAAGCCTCGACGATCGGCTTCAAATTCTGCTTCGCGACTGTTGGGTAAACGTAGGGCTAAATCTACGCCAATCCCGACGATGCGATCGTCACCAACTCCCGCGATGTTAGCAATCCCCTGCGCGATCGCCATTTGCTTCATCTGCTCTAGAGAATGACGGGCTGAAATATGTCCCATTTCATGACCGATTACACTGGCTAGTTGAGCCACGTTATCTGCTGCGGCGATCGTCCCCGTATTAATGTAAACAAAGCCACCCATGGTGGCAAAAGCATTGAGATTTTTGTCATCAACCACACGAAATGTGTAGGGAATATTGGGGCGCTCACTAGTGGGAATGAGGATTTGTCCGAGACGATTCACTAGGGCATTTGCGGCAGGATCGCGACTGATCCTGACTTCTTGTTGGATTTGACCGTCAATTTGTTTACCTAAAGCAACTTCGTCATTATCCCCAATGTTGGAAAGTTGAATAACTTGAATAGCCGAGGGCAAAATGCGAAACAAGTCAGAAAAGTCTAAGGCGTTGGCAATAAAAGGATTCAGAGTGACCGCCAACAGGATCGACATCACTAACGCGATCGCCAATTTCCCGTAACGTTGCAATTCTTGGTGAATCGATACTCCAAATTTTTGACTCTTAAATTTTTGACTCTTAAATTTTTGACTCTTAAATTTTTGACTCTTAAATTTTTGACTCTTAAATTTTTGACTCTTAAATTTTTGACTCAATGAATTTGATAAATTAGCGATCGATCTCTTCATATCTATAACTACCTCAAACTTTCCTATCTTATCTATCTTAATATTTATACTTAATGTAGCTAGTCATAATTACAAGCCAGAATCAAAACCTATAGACCAAGCCCAGCGTGCGCTAAGGGTTTTGGGGTTTTATATTTAATTGCGCCTAGCTACTTATTCATACTTATCCGTTTTTCCTAAGATCTCAGGATTTATACCAATTCCCAAAAGTGTGGCTACACTTTTGGGAATTGAAAATCAAACCCAGTAAGGGTTTTAAAATCACAAAATGGCGTAGCCATTTTGTGATTTAGTATTACACCCCAGCACCGTTCCCAAAGAATTAGCCAAAAGAATTAGCCAAAAAAGAATTAGCCTGAGAAATGCTAAACCTAGCCAAGTTTGACGAAGAATGCCTCGCCAAAGTTGCCAAAACTCAATCTCTTACGCTCGACAGATATATTTTTGGTAATTCCTACTATAATCAAATGTATAGAATGAATTAAAATTAATATTATTAGTGAGGCAAACTGTGTTTCTCACCGCCCCAAGTCCCGTAGGAATGAACGATCGGACTAGTAATGATGCTATCCCCATTGATCGCTTCCAAGCGATCGCCGATCTCAAAAAAGAACTCAATGCGGTAATTTTAGCCCACTATTACCAAGACCCCGATCTCCAAGATATTGCCGATTACATTGGGGATTCGCTGGGTTTATCGCAAGCAGCAGCCAATTGCCAAGCTGATGTCATCGTATTTCTCGGCGTGCATTTCATGGCTGAGACTGCCAAAATCCTCAACCCCGATAAATTGGTATTGCTTCCCGATCTAGATGCAGGCTGTTCGCTTGCGGATAGTTGTCCGCCCGATCGCTTTGCCGAGTTTAAGCTAGCCCATCCCGATCATTTGGTGATTTCCTACATAAATTGCTCGGCAGATATCAAGGCAATGAGCGATATCATCTGTACGAGTGCCAATGCCGTCGCGATCGTCAACCAAATCCCCAAAGATCAGCCAATTATCTTTGCCCCCGATCGCAACCTCGGACGATATGTGATGGAAAAAGCAGGGCGAGAGCTATTGCTATGGGATGGAGCTTGTATCGTCCATGAAATTTTTTCCGAGCGGAAATTAATTGAACTTAAGCTGCATCATCCTCAAGCAGCCATCATTGCCCATCCTGAATGCGAAGCGAACGTTCTTCGTCATGCTGATTTTATCGGTTCGACTACAGGATTGTTAAAATATGCCCAAAACAGCGATCGCCAAGAATTTATCGTAGTTACGGAGTCTGGGGTAATCCATCAAATGCAAAAGGCTACCCCCACCAAAAAATTTATACCCGCACCACCTAATAGCAACTGCGCCTGTAACGAATGCCCATATATGCGCTTAAACACTTTGGATAAGGTGTATCTCGCGATGAAAAACCGCACTCCTGAAATAACGCTGCCTGAGCCAACTCGTCTAGCGGCTCTCAAACCCATGCAA
>NZ_LIRE01000469.1 GCF_001402795.1 Pseudanabaena sp. 'Roaring Creek' | reverse complement strand
AGATGAGTAGCGGCGCTTAGCGCCGCTACTCATCTGTCATAAGCAAACCTTTTCTCTTGTTCATTTCTAGATGTCTTGCTTGTTTGCGAGAGGAAAAGTTTGTTCGCCAGACTTCTCTGGAAGTAATGTCCAGAGCAAAACTTACATTGCCGACGAAACAGGCTGATATTATTTATCAAGACTTTTATTAAGACTTTTATTAAAATTACTATGAATGCTTTAGAATTTTTTCAAAAAAGTGCAGGCAAATGGCGATCGCAACGGACTACCCATCACCTAGCCTTTCGGCGTGCGGAAAAGGGCGGCTCAGAAATTTATGTAAATCCGCTTAATGCTGACGATCCGAAGGTAATCGAAATCTGTCAAATGCATGAAGTCGAGCCTACAGGAGCGATCGGTGGAGCCTATGTCAAATGGGATGGCACGATGGCATGGGACAAGGATGATGATGAAAATCATTCAGGAGAAACGGTATTTGCCCTCGTACCCGATGACGAAACGGGTCGTAAGGGTAAACTTTTGCGCGAGCGCGGCTATGCCGAGGTAATGCCAGTAATCGGTCGTTATGAAATTGATGCCGAAGATGCCCTCGTGCTGATTACGGATTATCCTTCCATGAGTTCCTACGAGCGATTTTGGTTTCCCGCTCCGAATGTACGCATGAGAGCAAGCACCGTACAGCGTTTTGGAGGATTCAGTCAAGCTACTTTCTGTACTGAAGAACTCATTGAAGAAGAAGTTGCGTCTGAAAATTCCGAAGGTGGGGGTTCTAGTTCTAATCCGCCAGCGATCGCCTCAGTATTTGGCTGGTAAATTCTCTTCAAAACCCAAAAGATGAGTGGCAGCGCAAAGCGCCGCCACTCATCTCTTGGGACTTGGTGCGGGGTAAAGCCCCGCCCCTATCTCCTTAGGCATTAGCGGAAGGGCGGCGCATACATTAAGCCGCCATTTTTCCATAGTTCATTCTGACCGCGTGGTAATTTGAAAGGGCTATCTTTACCGAGATTGCGATCGTAGATTTCGGCGTAGTTGCCAACATGCTTAACTACCCGTACAGTGAAATCATTGGCAACTCCCATATCTTTACCTAAGCTGCCATCTAGTCCTAAAAACCTGCGAATTTCGGCATTTTTACTCTGTAGTTGCGCTGTTAGATTTGCCGAAGAAATATCTAAATCCTCTGCCTCGATCGCGGCAAAAATAATCCACTTCACAATATCCGACCATTTCGAGTCGCCATCGGCGACCGCAGGGGCTAGGGGTTCTTTAGAAATTACAAAGTCTAAAACGACGTGATTGTCGGGATCGGCAAGGCGAGTGCGTCGTACGACTAAGGCAGAGCGATCGGCGGTAATCGCGGTACAACGCCCAGATTGATAAGCATTAAATGTGGCGTTGACATCTTCATAGACTACGGGCTTATAGGCAAGGTTGCGCTTTCGCATTTGGTCGGCAAGATTTTGCTCAGTAGTTGTCCCCGTTTGGGCGCAAATATCAGCATCCTTAAGATCGGCGATCGTCTTAATATTGCTATCTTTGCGTACCATTACGCCCTGTCCGTCGTAAAAAACAATCGGCATGAAGGCAAGACGGGAGGCAGTATCGCGACTCAGCGTCCATGTCGTATTGCGGCTGAGAATATCGATTTCCCCCGACTGGAGAGCGGTAAACCGCTCCTTGGCATTGAGATTGCGAAATTGCACCGCTTCGGGGTTGTCAAATAAAGCGGCGGCTACCATGCGGCAAACATCGACATCTAGCCCCGAATATTTGCCTTCTTTATTGACAAAGCTAAATCCCGGTAATTCACCACTGACTCCACAAATCAATTTGCCGCGACTGAGTACTGTTTTCAGGCGGTTGGCGCTGCCAATGCTGGATTGATTTGGTTCTGGAATTGGTTCGCAGGCAGCTAAGACGAACAAACATAAACCCATAAATAGCCCCATAAATAGCCATGCGATCGCCCGTTGCCAGACTTGCCGATTTGATTTGTGAGAAAAAGGGCTATTAAACAACTTTTTCCCCCAAAGCCAGAAACCTTGACGGGGCGATCGATTCTGATAGTGCATGAATATTTTTAGCTGCTTTTTTGAATGCATTATAGTAGCTTGGTTATATTCCTAATGCATAAGTTGTCAAACTTTTATTAAGTAGCTCGACATAATTAAAAACTAGAATAAGCATATTTAGCGATCGCCAAATGTACTGCAACATAAAACCCAAGAATTGATTGGAGGCACTTCTCGCCTCCAATCAATTCTTGGGTTCTGATTTGTCCTAGGGCAAATAACTGTAGCCATAAAACCAAGAAATAGGGATACAGGGCAAAGCCCTATATCCCTATTTCTTGGCTGGGAAGGTGTAGTTTTTAAGAACTATGACCAAAACGGATGGCGTATACATCTTGTTCCTTATCCGTGTAAATTTCGACATCGGATTTAGGATGAGATACGCATAGGAGAATATAGCCTTTGCTGTCCAGTTCGTCGCCCATCCCTCCAATACCCATGCCTTGGCTTTGATCGACTTCACCCTTGACAATTTGGGCGGCGCAAGTCGTACATACACCTGCATAGCAAGAACAGGGTAAATCTAATCCATGGGCGATCGCGGCATCGAGGATCGATTCATTTTCGGGGACGGGCACGGTAAAGGTCTGTCCTTGATGATGAAGAGTAGCTGTAAAGGTCTGAGTCATCTTTCTTTAAAATTTAACTAATAACTAATAATTAATAACTAATAGGCAATAAGTAAACGGGCTTAATTAAATATAAAACCCTAA
>NZ_LIRE01000468.1 GCF_001402795.1 Pseudanabaena sp. 'Roaring Creek' | reverse complement strand
CTTAGGCTCTTGCGGATAAAAAATGTCCCACCAAAGTTATCTAGCTTCGACTACGCTCAGCTAACGTTGGCTGAGCGTAGTCGAAGCCACAGGTACTTTAATTAATAGCAAGTCCCTAATCATATTTAATCGCTTAATTTTTTCGGAATAGTTAAGAAGACTAGACTAAGTGACAACAATCGTAATAAAATGTTAAATTAATATAGCTAGTTTGACCACTGGAAGAGTTGACTGTGGGTTTATTACGCCATTTCACGAAAGACATAGGCATTGACCTCGGTACCGCCAACACACTTATTTATGTGTCTGGGGAAGGTATTGTTTTGCAAGAGCCCTCCGTTGTCGCGATCGATCAACGAGATAAGACTGCCTACGCAGTTGGAAACGAAGCCAATAAGATGATCGGTCGCACACCAGGTGACATCATTGCGGTACGTCCCCTTAAGGATGGTGTAATTGCAGATTTTGACTCTGCTGAGTTGATGCTGCGTTCGTTCATTCAGAAAGTTAAAAAGGGCGTTTTTAACCCTCGTATTGCGATCGGTATACCAAGTGGGGTAACGGGGGTAGAATGGCGTGCTGTAATGGATGCTGCCCGTCGTGCTGGCGCTAGTGAAGTCTACCCAATCGATGAGCCAATCGCAGCAGCGATCGGTGCAGGGCTCCCTGTAACCGAAGCAACTGGCAACATGATCATCGATATTGGTGGTGGTACGACTGAAGTCGCAGTTATGAGTTTGCAAGGTATCGTCTTGAGCGAATCAGTACGGGTTGCTGGCGACGAACTCAGCGAAGCCATCATGAAGTATATGAAGACCGTGCATAACCTTGTTGTTGGGGAGCGGACTTCAGAAGAAATCAAAATTAAAATTGGTTCAGCCTATCCGATCAAAGAAGAAACTTCGATGGAGGTCAGAGGGCTACATCTATTGTCTGGTCTACCTCGTACCGTCACCGTCAAGTCTTCGGAAATCCGTGAAAGTATGAGCGAACCGCTTTCGGTAATCATCGAAGCGGTTAAACGTACCCTTGAGCGCACTCCTCCTGAATTAGCTGCTGATATCATCGATCGCGGTATTATGCTGGCAGGTGGTGGCGCAATGCTGAATGGAATTGACACTTTGATCAGCCACGAGACAGGAATTGTTACACATATTGCTCCCGCACCTTTAGATTGCGTGGTGATTGGTGCTGGTCGGGTACTGGAAGATTACAAAAATCTCGGTCGTGTACTTACTAGTCGCTTGAAAAGTTTATAGGTAAAATTTTTCATGGAGTCAATCCGTAGTTGGTGGCAACGCTATAGTTTTCAAACTGCTGTTGTTACCGTTGGCATAGGTGTGGCTTGGGTTATCCGCCAAACACAAGGGGTAGCAATCATGGAAACCTACCAGTTTCTCAGTCGTCCCTTTCAAGCAACGGTATCTAAGCAAGAACTCTTACAAGATGCGCAGGTTCGCGAACTGCGCTATCGCTTAACTGAGCTAGAATCCCAAAACCAACGGATGAAAGAAATCCTGAAGGTCAAGGTCAGTCCTACGGATACTGGTATTTGGGCTACAGTCATCGGTCGTGGGGCTGATTCATGGTGGAATCAAGTTTTAATCGGTAAAGGTAGCAATGATGGCATCAGACCTAATTCTGTAGTTGTCGCTCCTGGTGGATTAGTTGGGCGGGTAACCCATGTTTCTCCCAATAGCAGCCAAATTCTCTTAGTCAGCGATCCTAATAGCCAAATTGGGGTTGTCGTCAGTCGCAGTCGCTTTAGTGGAATGCTAAAGGGACAGAGCCAAAATACAGCTATTTTGGAGTTTTTTGAGCGCGATCCTGATGTTAAGGTCGGCGATATTGTCACAACTTCGCAGTTCACGACATTATTTCCTGAAAGTATTCCCGTCGGTCGCATTAAATCGATCAATCTGGATAAACAACCCTCTCCCGAAGCGATCGTCGAATTTTCTACTCCGTTAGGATTACTGGACTACGTAAAAGTCTACCCATTTCAAGAAAAAATATAAACTCACAAATATAGGCGGCGAAAAGCACCGCCTATATTTGTTTTAGCTTGCCTAAATCCTTACCCATGCTCGATCGCAAAACCTCTATATCCAAGAAGTTTTTAAACGGGATTGTCACCATTGGTTCTTTGCTGGCATGTATTCTCGCCATGTATACCAGAATACCTGGCATGACCCTGATGGGAATTGCTCCCAATTGGTTGCTGATTTGGCTAGTTGCGTGGAGTGTTAACCGTCCCGTGTTTTTAACGGTGATGACGGGTATAGCTTTAGGTATGGTTCAGGATGGGATGACCACGGTTACCGATCTAAATATTTCCCCAACCCATACCTTGGGACTGGCGATCGCAGGGGGACTAACGTCGCTGTTGCAAAAGCAGCGATATATCCAAGAGGATTTTATTTCGATCGCTTTGATCGTGTTTGGGATGGCAGTGATCGTCGAAACAATGCACGCCGTCCAACTGACCTTTATGGGGGCGGGGATCGACAATGTCTGGTCTTTGCAACAGAGAATTGCCCTTAGTTCTGCAATTTTGAGCAGTTTATGGTCTCCAGCGATTTACTTTCCGCTTAGTCGCTGGTGGCGCTCTCTCGGCACAAAAGATGATTAATGGCAAAATTTAGCCCGCTGTGGCGCTGAAGTTGGATTGATATTTTTTATGGAATATTTATTCTTAGGTTTAGCCATCGCTTTGGTTCTTGGCTTTGAGTTTGTGAATGGATTTCATGACACCGCCAATGCCGTCGCGACCGTGATTTATACCAATACCCTCAAACCAGTTTATGCCGTCGTCTGGTCGGGACTTTGGAATTTATTAGGAGTACTCACCTCTAGTGGAACCGTTGCCTTTGCGATCGTTTCCCTCCTGCCTGCGGACTTGATGGTTAACGATGCTTCTGATTCCAGTCTAGTCATGGTTCTAGCCCTATTAATTTCGGCAATTATTTGGAATTTGGGAACTTGGTATTTAGGACTGCCCGTATCAAGTACCCATAGCTTGATCGGAGCCATTACGGGGATCGCGATCGCCCATTCATTACTATCCCTAGAACGAAATTGGTGGGATGGCATCAATGTAAGCAAAATGCAGGAAGTGTTGGTTTCGTTACTAGTTTCGCCATTGTTAGGATTTTGTGGTGCAGTAATTCTATTTCTAATTAGTAAAGCGCTCTTTCAACGGGAGGATCTCTATAGCCCGCCCAGCGAAAAGGAGCATCCCCTATGGATTAGAGCTGTGCTTGTCTTGACCTGCACGGGGGTTAGCTTTGCCCATGGCTCTAATGATGGTCAGAAAGGAGTCGGCTTAATGATGCTGATCTTAATCGTCTTTTTGCCAAGCCTCTTCGCTTTAAACCTCGATACAAGTCCACAAGCGATCGCCAGATTAGTGGCGACATCTAACTCAGTCATCCCCATCTTCGAGGCACAAATTAGTGGGACGATCGTAGAGGCATCCTCGGACGAATTGATTGCTAATAGTCGAGCCGAACTTACAAAATTTTTACAGCCTGAAGGACAATTAAATGAAAATATCTGGCGATCGCTCATATCCGAAAGTCAGAACGTTCATGAGTATTTGAGCCAAAGTAATAATTTGCGAGACATTGCCATCGGCGATCGCCGCCAAGTTAGAAACGATCTTTATTTAATGTCAATGGCGATCGGCAAAATTGGCAAGATAGAAACACCCACAAAATTGGCAAATCTCCCAAATCTCCCAAATCAAGATGTAATCATTGATTTTAAAAATCAGTTAGATCACATTCTCAAGTTTATTCCCTATTGGGTGAAGGTCGCGATCGCGATCGCGCTTGGACTAGGCACGATGATCGGCTGGCAAAGAGTTGTCGTCACCGTAGGCGAAAAAATTGGTACAGAACACCTTAACTATGCCCAAGGTGCAACTTCCGAAATGGTCACCATGACAGCGATCGCCACTGCCAATTACTTTGGATTGCCCGTTAGCACGACCCACATTCTTTCTTCGGGCATCGCAGGAACGATGGTAGCAAATCGGGCGGGTTTGCAGATAGATACGGTCAAAAAATTGTTACTAGCTTGGGTATTAACTTTGCCAAGTTGTATTTTTCTGGGATTTATTACCTATGCGATCGGCTTATTTGTAATTCACCACTAAGTAGCTACGCAATTAAATATAAAACCCCAAGACCTGTAGCGCACGCGCAGCGTGCGCTACAGGTCTTGGGGTTTTATCCCAATTCACTAAATTGTTGCAACAATTTAGTGAATTAAAAACTAAATCCAGTAAGGGTTTTCAAAGCTCAAAATGGCTTATACCAAAACACAAAATGGCGTAGCCATTTTGTGTTTTTAAAACCCTTACTGGGTTTGGTTTTCAATTCCCAAAAGTGTAGCCACACTTTTGGGAATTGGTATTAGCCATTTTGAGCTTTGGCATTAATTATGCTCAGTGGTGGTGCGAAGCACCGCCACTCTTCCACTGGAAGTCTTTAGGAAGTCTTTAGAAAGCCTTTAGGAAGCCTTTAGAAAGAACAAGAATCATCTAAAACTTATGACATTGAAAAGCGCGACAATTATGTTTTTTACGTTCAAAGCTGCTAAATTTAATTAATAATTAAGATAAGACTGTAGTTAAAATTACCTTTATCTGCTGTTTTTTAGACACTTGTTAAGCTAAGCCCACCGTAAATCATATGCCTAAAAAGTCCACAGTTATTTCCCCCTCGATCCTGTCTGCTGACTTTAGCCGTTTAGGTGACGACATTCGTGCAGTTGATGCGGCGGGTGCAGACTGGATTCACGTTGATGTGATGGATGGTCGCTTTGTTCCCAATATTACGATTGGACCATTGGTTGTTTCGGCAATCCGCCCCGTCACCACTAAGATTCTTGATGTACATTTGATGATCGCCGAGCCTGAAAGATATGTAGCTGACTTCGCTAAAGCTGGTGCTGATATTATCACCGTCCACGCCGAGCACACCGCTTGCCCTCACCTGCACCGCAATCTTTCGCAAATTAAAGAACTCGGTAAACTGGCTGGTGTATCGCTCAATCCTTCAACCCCTTTGAGTTTCATTGAGTATGTGCTCGATCTCTGTGACTTGGTATTGATCATGAGCGTTAATCCTGGCTTTGGCGGTCAGAGCTTTATTCCTAATGTAATTCCTAAGATCGCGAAGTTGCGTCAAATGTGTGACGATCGCGGACTCGATCCTTGGATTGAAGTAGATGGCGGTCTGAAGGCAAATAACACTTGGCAAGTTCTAGAAGCTGGTGCTAACGCGATTGTGGCTGGCTCCGCAGTATTCAATGCTCCAGACTATGCTAAGGCAATTAATGACATTCGCAATAGCAAAAGACCTGAATTAGTAACTGCCTAAAAGAAGAAACCCTCGCATTGCGAGGATTTCTTCTTTTAGGGAAAATTTGGTGTAATGCTATACCAATTCACTGAAGTGTTGTCACATTTTCGTGAATTATAGCTGCCGCTAACTGGATCAGGACATAAAAAACGAAAGAGAGTTGCCGCGCTCCGCGCGGCAACTCTCTTTCGTTTTTTGATTTTGTCCTAACAAAACTGGCGGCAGCTATAAAAAACAAACCCAATAAGGTTTTGAGATTCCCAAAATGGCAACGCCATTTTGGGAATTGGTATTGGCTAGGATTGGCGAATTTGAAAATGTTGCTGAGGAACGGGGAAGCCTGACTCACTAAAACTTTCACGAATAACTCGATTGGTATCAAAGTAAACTTGCCAATAGTGAGTGTTATTGCAGAAAGGACGAACGGCTAGGACGGGTCCGAGGGCAGTGAACTCAAGAATTTCCAGTTGAGGAGTGGGGTTACTAATTACATTGGGAATATTGCTAATCCTTTCCCTAAGAACGCGGATTGCCTCACCATGATTAACGGAATGATCGAGCTGGGCATGGATATCAACGCGGCGATAGGCATTAGTGGAAAAGTTTTGAATATTGTCAGAGAAAAGTTTGTTGTTACCGACAAAAGTACGGACATTATCGGGGGTGTCAATGGTTGTCACAAACAGCCCTATTTCCACCACAGTGCCCGTAATCCCCCCTGCCGAGATAAAATCACCAACTTGGAATGGGCGTAAAACAATCAAAAAAGCACCTGCGGCAAAGTTAGCGAGTAAACCGCTCCATGCCGCACCGATCGCTACTCCAACTGCCGCTAGAAGTGCGGCAAAAGATGTGGTCTCAACCCCAAAGTAGCCAAGAATAGCGACAATTAAAATGATATTTAGTAAAACTGTGAGACTGGAAACCAGATAACCGATCAGAGTTGGATCGATGCGTTGATTTTTAAGGGTATGGGATGTAATACCCGTTGAAATATCGATAAGTTTGCGACCGATAAACCAAAGAACGATCGCGGCAATCACCTTAAATGCTGCACCCGTGAGCAGGTTTAAATTAGTTGACAGAACGTTTTGAATTGTTGCTGTATCCATTACAGTTATTTTTCCTTCAAATAGACAAATAGATCGATAAACAATATGGCTCGCCAAAGCATTGCTAAGCTGCCGTCAACTGGATCAAGGTAAGCAGGCTAGGCATAAGTAAACTTAAAACCTAGAAGAGCGTACCGCCCGCGTAGCGGGCGGTACGCTCTCTGGTTTTGTTTTTTTAATTATGCCTAGCTACTTATAAAACCCAAAATAGTGTTGCTGTGCGGAGCGCGGCAACACTATTTTGGGTTTTATTTTTGTCCTAACAAAACTGGTGGCAGCTATATAAGTCATAAATTTTGACTTATGCTAGTGGCAATTATATGGAACCGATGAGTTTATTAACAGTCCTTGGATTGCCATGAATTTTTTATGAGTCTATTTTTCATGAGTCTATTTTTCATGAGTCTATGTGGATAGCTCCAAAATTTTAAAGGAAGCATAGGTCAAGTTATGAGTCGTTATTCTCAACGCGATCGCCGAATTGAAACTCCAGAAAATATTTCGCGAGATGCCCCTAAAGAGCGCATTGAAATGTTTTTGTGTTTAATGCCCGTATTTGGTTTAATTCCTGCCACGATCGCATTGATAAAGCAGCGTAGTAGCCGTAAAGTGCGTGATGTCAGTCAAGTGGCGATCGCCATGATGCTGACTTGGGCGATCGCCTATGGTGCGATGGGAGGCATACCCACGGAGGGGGAGTCCTTACAAGTTACCACCGAGTTAATCAAGGCAAGCATTAGTTCGGGCTATTTTCTGTTCTGTATGTATCTGATGTATCGGCTATACCGACATCAACCGATTTCCTTGCCTTCGCTAAAAACAAAGGATGAAAACAAAAGATAAAAACAAAGGATGAACGAGCAGAATCGCGATCGCGATTTGTAAACCCCAAATTATGACTGTGGCTTCGACTCCGCTCAGCCAACGTTAGCTGAGAATTATGGTTGTGGCTTCGACTCCGCTCAACCAACGTTAGCTGAGAATTATGGCTGTGGCTTCGACTCCGTCCAGCCAACGTTAGCTGAGAATTATGGTTGTGGCTTCGACTCCGCTCAACCAATGTTAGCTGAGAATTATGGTTGTGGCTTCGACTCCGCTCAGCCAACCTTAGCTGAGAATTATGGTTGTGGCTTCGACTCCGTCCAGCCAACGTTAGCTGAGAATTATGGCTGTGGCTTCGACTCCGCTCAGCCAACGTTAGCTGAACGAAATCGAAGCTAGATAACATTGGTGGAACATTGATGGGACATCATTTATCCGCAAGAGCCTTAGCTATTAATATCAGCTATTATCGGCAAAACAATCTATAGTAACTTTCAACGAATTGTGACAGCGATCGAACCCGCAATTATTCCATAAAAACAAAAAAGCTAAAAACATTTAAGGAGAATTATTCATGGCTTTACATAGTGGCAAACGGGCAGCAGGAGGTTTTATCAAAGACTTCCAAACATTTATCATGAAAGGTAATGTGATTGACTTGGCTGTTGCCGTTGTCATTGGTGGTGCATTCGCCAAAATCGTCACTTCTTTAATCGAAGACATCATTACGCCGTTGCTGCTCAATCCAGCTCTAAAAGCAGCTAATGTTGAAGACCTCGCAAAATTGCAGATCAATGGTATTAAATATGGTGTATTTCTTGCCTCGGTGATTAATTTTATCGTCATTGCCCTTGTCATCTTTTCGATCATTCGTTCGTTTGAGGCAATGAAGCGTCAAGAGAAACGCGAGGAAGCTGTCGCGGAAGCAAAACCCGATCCTCAAGAACGTCTGACCTTGGCGGTCGAACGCTTAGCAGAAGTTATGGAATCCAAATAAAATATAACCACCTGTGAACAACCATTTGTAAGTAAGTAGCTGGGCGCAATTAAATATAAACCCCAAAAAAGCTGTGGTGTTTGCACAGCGTAAGTTGCAGCTTTTTAAATCTATATTTTAATTATGCCTATACCAATTCACGAAAGTGTAAAGGCACTTTTGTGAATTAAAAACTAAACCTAGAAGGGTTCTCAAGTTAAGAAATAGCTACGCCATTTCTTAACTTGGTATTGCTCATCTGCTTTGCATATACTTACATTTTTGAGAAAGCTACCCCTAGACTGCTTGCATATTATGCCATTTAGACAATTCAGAGCCAAAATTTATCGTTCCCTATGCCTATTATGTATAACTTTAGGGATTGCTATTGGTTTAAATGCTTGTATTAGCCCCAGTAATGACAAAAAGACTGAAGAAGCCAAAAGCCCCGTCCCTATTTTCCTATTCCTTCAAGCCTCTCCCGATGGTAAGACAATTGAGGGCATAGTTCCTTCCGATCTAGTAGAACAGTTTGGCAGTCTGGATCGCGTAATTCAGTCGATTCCTGCGGGTAGTAAATTTTCCTTGATGCAGTTCGGCAAGCCTCTGGGCACGTTTCAAGTAAGTGCCGTACGGGGCTCCGATGCCTTTGGCGCGATCGCTAGTTTTAAAGTGCAAGCTCCAGATAGTAATGACAAAAATCCATCGGGCAAAAGCTTAACCCCTGAGGTACTGCGCCAGCCTAGTTTAACGATTGTGGCTAGCGATCGCATTAACACGACTAGCGATCGCAATTATTTTTTTAACTGTCCTAACAAAATCCAGCCCTTAGTATTGGAAAAGTCACGGAATTTATTTGTGAAACTGGGCGCAAGTCCAGCCGCCACCGCCCAAGTATCGATCGCCTCACTAGTCTGTGCTGATATCAATGGGGACAATCAGCCTGAAATTATCGCAGGGCTTAGACTCGACAACCCATTGCGTCCTGCGGGATTATCAGCTCAAGCATGGAAAGAGTTCCTATCGCTCCCAGCCACTCAACGTCAGGAATATAGCATGTTAGTCATGTTGAGTAAGGGAGCTAATGATGATTGGATTTCCGAACCAATTTTGACCCATACCAGAGCGCTTTCCTACGTTAATGATAGTGTGAGTAGCTATGCCCTCTACGGCATTCAAGAGGTAAATGGCGATCGCTATCCCGAAATCATCGTTCAAGAAATTGGTTTAAATTCTCTCGATGTGCGAGTATTTACTCCCAGCTTAAATGCTCAGGGCAAATGGCAATGGCGTAGTTATTACCAAAATCAGCGATCGCTAAATATCGTTCAATAGGTAGCTAAGTTTTTCCTAGAGAGAAAAGCCCATCCCGCTATAAAGTAAAAAGAAAATTGTTTTGTTATGCCTTTAGAAAATTCCCTTGCGTATCCGACCCTCTTCAAGCAGGTACGCATACTTGATGCGGACTCGACCATAAGTAATTCCGCAACATTAAGCGATGTATTGATCGATCGCGATCGCCAAATTCATCTTGATGTTAGACAGGATCAAATTCCTGAAAACACCCATATAGATGAGCGTTCGGGATTGATTTTAGGAACTGGAGCGATCGATCTTTACAGCACGAGTTGCGAACCAGGACATGAATCCAGAGAAACCATTGCCGAATTAGTTACTGCTGCGAAGAATGGCGGTTTTAGCACCGTCGGGATTTTACCCAATACCCAACCCGCGATCGATGATGTTGCCGCCTTGGAATTTTGGCGAAATATCCAGCATAAATACGGTCATATTCTGCAACCTTGGGGCGCTATCACCAAAGGATTGGAAGGCAAACAACTTACTGACATGGCAGAGCTTGCCGAATCCGTAATTGGTTTTACCGATAGCAAACCCTTAGGCAATCACCTGTTAGTGCGCCGAGCGATGGAATATGTAAAGCCCCTAGGCAAGCCGATCGCCCTATTCCCTCAAAATCCCGAATTGGCAGGAAGTGGCGTAATCCGCGAAGGGAAATGGTCTTTGCAATATGGCATGACAGGCTATCCCGCCGCCGCTGAGACCTCCTCTCTCGCTGCGCTCATTGAGCTAGTCCGCCTCACCCAAGCGCCCACCCACTTCATGCGGATCTCGACGGCTCAAGGGGTAGCTTTGCTGGCGCAAGCGAAAAATGATGGCTTACCCATAACGGCAAGTACGACTTGGTTGCATCTCTGCCATTGCGATCGCGATTTAGAAAATTACGATCCCAACCTGCGCCTCATGCCTCCCCTCGGCAGTGAAGGCGATCGCCTAGCTCTGGTGGCTGGGATCAAATCAGGCGCAATTGATGCGATCGCCATCGACCATACCCCCTGTGCCTATGAGGAAAAAGTAGTTCCCTTTGAAGTCGCTCCCGTCGGTGCGATCGGCTTGGAATTTGCCATTCCCGTTCTTTGGCAAAACCTCGTCACGACGGGATTCTTAACTGCTAGCGAACTATGGCAAGCCCTGAGCATTAATCCTGCCAAAATTTTCGGAATCACGCAGCCACCACTCTCAACCCTTTTCGATCCGAATTTGGCATGGTTAGCCAGCGAAAAAGCGATCGCCTCGCCATCGAAAAACAGTAGTTATATCGGGCGATCGCTCGTTGGTAAAATAATCTAAAAAAAACCAAAAGACAAAAATGATAGACAAACCCAAAGTAATTGTAGTTGGTGCAGGTTGGGCGGGATTGGGGGCAACCTATCAACTCGCCAAACAAGGCTATGACGTAACCTTGCTGGAAGCAGGATCTCAGGCAGGAGGACTAGTCGCAGGTTGGAAGACCGCAGAGGGACGCGCCATCGAAGCGGGAATTCATGGCTTTTGGTATCCCTATCGGAATATTTTTTCCCTCGTCAAAGAATTAGAACTAGATCCTTTTACGCCTTGGACGCGATCGGCTCAATATTCACCCGCAGGCTTGGAAGTTGAATCACCAATTTTTCAGGACTTGCCACGGTTACCTTCACCTCTGGGGACTTTTGCCTATACGCAGTTTAAAAGATTGCCCCTCAGCGATCGCTTAACAGCCTTACCCCTGATGTATGCCGTCATTGATTTTGACAACTCCGAGGCTGCATGGAAACAATACGACGGGATGACCGCACGCGAGCTATTTCGGCAATATGGTGTGTCCGATCGCCTCTATCGCGAATCCTTTGAGCCCATGCTGCTAGTTGGTCTATTTGCCCCAGGAGAGCAATGCTCGGCGGCGGCGGCGATCGGAATGCTCTACTACTTTATTTTGGCGCATCAAGCGGACTTTGATGTGGTTTGGTGTCGGGGCACGGTTGGCGAGAAGATCTTTAAACCTTGGTGCGATCGCATTACCGAGCTGGGCGGCAAAATCTTGACCGATCGCCGTGTCAGCGACATTAGAACGGATGATACGGGCAAAGTAACGGCGGTAATCTGCGGCAATGAAAGCTTTGAATCTGATGCGGTAATTTTCTCCGTTGGCATTTCAGGAATGCAAAAAATCGTGGCAAATAGTCCAGCTTTGCAAAAGCGGCAAGAGTTTCGGAACTTAATGAATTTAGGAGCGATCGATGTGTTAGCCGTCAGATTATGGTTCGATCGCCTTATTAACATTCCCCGTCCATCCAATGCCTGTTTTGGGTTTGATGCGACTACGGGCTGGACATTTTTCGATCTGAATGCCCTTCATGATGAGTATGCCGACGCTACTGGCTCCGTTGTAGAAGTGGACTTTTATCACGCCAATCAATTCTTGCCCCTTGACGATGCAGAAATCATAGCGATCGTGCGGAAATATCTCGCCTCTTGCCTACCAGAATTCGACCAAGCCCAAGTTATCGATCGCAGTGTGGTTCGCCTCCCCCGAGCCGTTAGCCATTTTGCCCCTGGCAGTTATCAGCATCTATTAAAAGCCATCACCAGTTTCCCAAATTTATATATGAGTGGCGATTGGGTAATTACCAATCACGGCTCTTGGTCGCAGGAAAAAGCCTATGTCACGGGATTAGAAGCAGCCAATCTAGTCATCCAACAATTCAGTCAGGGGAACTTGACCCAAATCCTCCCGATCGAATCCGATGAACCGCATATCCAGCTAGCCAGATCGCTCAACCAAAACTTAAAGGATTTAGCAAAGTCAATCTTTCTTAACTTCGGAGCTACATAATTACAGCCTAATCAATGTAAGATTAGATACGGTTAGACCAACCTAAGATAAAAATTTATGCTCTTAACTGAACAGGCTCCGTCGACTTCTAAAGCTACTGTTGGTTGTGTCTTGGTGGTAGAAGATGAAGGGATTATTCAGGATGCGATCGCCTTTGCTTTGCGGGAAGAGGGATATACGGTTTTTCTGGCGGAGGATGGCTACAACGCTCTCCAAATCGCTAAAACAGTTCCAAGACTGGATTTGGTAATTTTGGATGTCATGTTGCCTTCTATTAATGGATTAGATTTCTGTCGCATTGTGCGCCACGAGGGCAACAACGTCCCCGTTTTGATGATTAGCGCTAGAGGCAATGAATCCGATCGCATCGTGGGGCTAGAAGTTGGAGCCGATGACTATCTGAGCAAACCTTTTGGAATGCGCGAGCTAGTGGCACGCTGTCGAGCTTTGTTACGTCGCAGCCGTCGGGACTTTGTCGCCACCAATGCTACGGTTTATAGGTTTGGGGATATCACCATGTATCCCGATGAATGTCGCGTGATGATCAACGATGTAGAAATAAATTTATCTCCTAAAGAATTTCGTCTGTTGGACTTATTTATGAGTCATCCCCGTCGCGTTTGGTCGAGAGAGCAACTTCTCGAAAAAGTATGGGGAGTCGATTTTGTCGGTGATAGCAAAACCGTAGATGTTCATATTCGCTGGCTGCGGGAAAAAATTGAAGCCGACCCCAGCGATCCTAAACATATTGTCACTGTCAGAGGCTTTGGCTATCGGTTGGGATAGGCAAAATCCGCTCCTTTAGGCAAGCTTTTTAGCTATCCAAAAAAGAAGAGAATGGCGGCGCTTCGCGCCACCATTCTCTTCTTTTTTGGATATTAGAAACTATTTAAGAATTCACTAGATCCCCCCCAGCCCCCCTTAAAAAGGGGGGAGAATTAAATTCTTCCCCTTTTTAAGGGGGATTGAGGGGGATCTCTTAGAGATTTTGACCGCAGAAAGTAATTCTTAAATGGTTTCTTAAGTAGCTAGGCG
>NZ_LIRE01000467.1 GCF_001402795.1 Pseudanabaena sp. 'Roaring Creek' | reverse complement strand
AAATTTAGCTTTGAAGATCTAGTTATATCCTAACGTGAGTAAATCCAAGCAACACAATGATTTCGCCAAGGTTAAAGAAAGTCAAAGTAGCGAAAAAATCTACTTTGACTCTTTCTAAGTAGCTAGGTATAAGTAAACTTAAAAACCAGAGAGGATACCGCCCGCGCAGCGGGCGGTATCCTCTCTGGTTTTGTTTTTTAATTATGCCTAGCTACTTAATTACTTTTAATTATTTTTTCTTCGTGGACTTGTTCGCGGGAACTTCCACGATCGCGTTTTCCACTTCAGTTACGGTTTCTGACTCCTCAGCTTCAACTTCAGCCACAATTTCAACCTCATTGGTTTTAACTTCGGCTTCAACAGGGGCTAAATCAGGGCTAGCCAAACTTTCAATGGATTCGGCTGCATTCTCAGTAGGAGCTTTGACTTCTGAGCTAGGAGACTTGAGCGCTTCATCTAAAACTTGACGGGCGTTTTCGGCTTGCGATCTCGCATCCAGAAATTTCATGTTAAGTTGAGCAAAACTTTTGAGAGTTTTAAATCCTTCTTTAATACTATTGATTTGCTCTTCCGATACCAGCTCATCGCTAAACAAAATATCGATCTGCGATCGCACTTGCATTGCATCAGAACGCAGCTCTTGGACTTTAATTTTTAGCGTCGCCAAGTTATTTAAAACCTGTACGGCTTGAGTAATAGGATCTTCGCGTTCTTCCGACATGGGCAGTTCTTTCACTTCAATAAATTGGTCGGGACTAAAGCCATCGGCAAGATCGGTATCGAGCTTGCCTGAGTCCATTAATTCCATCAAGTCTGCCATCGCTTTTTCCCGTGCTTTAGGCGAATCTTTACCAGCAACGGTCAAAACAACTTCAGGACTCTGGGCAAGGGTATAGCGCACCATATTTTTTAACTTACTTTGTGATTGGTAAACGAACGAGTAGCTAGGAATAATACCAATTCACGAAAGTGTTGTCACACTTTCGTGAATTGGTATTATTCGTGAATTGGTATAACTATAGCTGCCGCTAAGGGTATTAAGTAGCTAAGCATAAGTAAACTTAAAACCTAGAAGAGCATACCGTCCGCTACGCGAACGGTATGCTCTCTGGTTTTGGGTTTTACTTATGCTGAACTACTTAATGTGATTTTATCTTGTTTTTACAGTAAGGGTTGGTAAGTAGCTCTTAACCATAGAAGCAAAAGTTACGCTTTGTGTCTCATGCGATCGCCAAAATGAGTCCGTTAAGATCGATGCTCTAGATAGTTTTTTACTCTATCTACATTGCTAGAAAATATTTGGGGCTAGTCGTTCTTACCCATGGATTCTACCCTCTTAGATCAAATTCGCCATCTTTGCCGCGATCGCGCAGCCTACGAGCGCCTAAAAGCTATTTTAGTGCAGCAGGAGCGTGTACATCAACTTAGCTGGGAAGAGCATCAGGAAAAGATGATGGCAACCGAAGCCGTCGATGGTAATGCTTCGGACATTTTTAGCAATATCATTGCTAGAGAAAAAGCCCTTGCCCAGCTTGCCGATGCCATTCAGCGATCGCCATCCTTAGATTTAGTTTTACAAATAGCCGTTCAGGTTGCCCAGCAACTTTTACAAGTAGATCGCGTCGCCCTTTTTCATTGCCATGCTAACGGACAGGCGGAGTTTGTGACGGACGCGATCGCTACAGGGCTCATCTCTCTAACCTCCATGCCAGAAAGACAACTTTCCTTGGCAAGACATATGATCGAGTCTACCGAGCCCGATCGTTCGGCGCAGATCGTTGACAGCATCCGCAGTTCCAGCCTCTCCTCCCATATCGTCACTCTACTAGAACAGATTGGGATTTCCTCCTATGTAGCCAATAAGATCTACGCAGGGCAAGAAGTATGGGGAACTTTGGTGGCTTTTCATGGCAGAGCCTATCACAATTGGTCGGAGAGCGATCGCACTTCTCTATCCTTAGTTGCGGCTCAAATCGGGATTGCCGTTTCCCTCATTAATTTGCGCCAGCAGTCTCAAGAGCTAACTGACGATCTCCATAGCCTACGTCTTGAATTAGACAATCTACAGCAAATAGTTACCGAAATTGCGGAGAGTGCGACTAATTCCGATAATACGGAGGATATCGCACCATCGATCGTACAGGCAGCTTCAGATCGTTCCGAATTGGTAAACGATGATGCGGAATCCGATCATGACCAAAAAGATGGCGATCCAGTCAACTCAGATTTAGAGAATGAAGAGGAGCAATCACAGGAAATTGAATTAGCCCAAACCACTATTCCCCCTGTAGAAGCAATAGATTTTCAGGATATCCCGAACTCGCAAAATGGTCTCCCTCCTCTCTTTTTGGCTCCAGTTGCCAATATTGATTTACCAGAATTAGAAGGTGAAGATGACGAGGAGCCGAGTCCAGAGGCAGTGGCTATCAAGTTTGAAAGGGCTGATATCTCCTATGTGATTATGCCTGACAACCTGAAAATAATTTCCAGCGATGAATCTGAAGAATCGGACTTAAACACAACTATAGAAAGTCCCGAACAAAATTCTGAACAAAATCCCGAACAAAATCCCGAACTTGAAGTTGTAGAATTCCCGATCGCCGCATTCCCTCATCAGCCATCAGAAAACTTAGATTTAGTAGATCCTTTAGCAGATACCCAACCTGAAGCGATCGCCACAGCCCCGATTAAATTGCCATTAGATCAGGACGAAGCGGATTTATCGCCAAGGGAACCAGAGGCAATTGTCGATGAATTCATCAAGCCAGAGGAGGAAGAAATTCTCCCCGAAATTACCGAACCTCAATTAATAGAACCCAACAGCCTAGAGTTAGCATCCCAGCCGATCGATCAGCCATCGCCAGAACCAGAAATCCTAGAGTTAGCATCCCAGCCGATCGATCAGCCACCCTCAGAGTCCGCATTACCCGATGATACTCAAGGTTTAGATAGGCAAGAAGTGCTAGATATTGCTAATGAGGACGAAGAGCCTGCGATTGAACCACAATTTATCGAGACAATTCTGGAGATTGGTGGTAACGATCGCAAAGCCACCGAATTTCTGATCGATGTAATTGACACATATTTAGAAGATGCCCCACATTTAGTACAGGCGATCGATCGAGCGCTCGCCGTTAGCGATTATGTCAAACTCCTTCAAGCCTTAAACACATTGCGATCGAGCAGCGACTACCTTGGGGCTTTGACCCTTTCCTATCAATGTCGTCAGCTTGAATCCGCCATAAATGATAATTATGTCGTATTAATTTATGCTTCCCTATCTCAAGTCGCAATTGAGGTACAAAGGGCAACCGATGCTCTACGACAGGAGCGATCGCGTTATCTTGAGATGCTTGAATAAAGCCATTTACCTCTTAACAATTTGAAATGAACTTTGAGAAAGGGTTTACTCCGCAAACCCTTTCTCAAAGCCTAAAAATAAAAGCCTTGCTTGGCAAGGCTTTTATTTTTGGGCTTTTAAAATTTGCCAGCTTAACGCGAACTGACGTTATACCAATTCACGAAAGTGTGACAACACTTTTGTGAATCAAACACCAAACCCAGTAGGGTTTTGAGAATTGGTATTAAATCTAAGAGACTTGTCGTCACGGTTTTGTGAAAATTTAGTTTTGTAGCTTCTCCACTTGCCCTAATGACGCTTATGATTACAGTCAATGATGCAATTTCATCTTGAAAATGATTGGCAAAGTAATTAGCGGCAGATACCAAATTATTCAAAACCTTGGAGGCGGAGGTTTTGGGCAAACTTTTTTGGCGGAGGATTTGCAACTGCCAGATCATCAGAAATGTGTGGTTAAAAAGCTAAGTCCGACATCCAACGATGCTTTTGTGGTCAAAATCGCTAGTCGGCTCTTTGAAACGGAGGCGAGGGTTTTACATAAACTTGGTAGCCATGATCGTATTCCCCGTTTGCTAGCGCACTTTGAAGAGGATAGTGAATTTTATCTTGTCCAAGAGTTAATTGAAGGGGATGACTTGACGCAAGAACTGATCGCCAAAGATCGCACAGTTGATGGCTATCCCGTAGGACGAATGAAAGAGACCCAGACGATCGCCTTTTTGATGGATATATTAGAAACTCTTGATTTTGTGCATCAGCAGGGGGCAATTCATCGGGATATTAAACCTGCAAATTTAATGCGTCGCCGTGCCGATGGCAAAATCGTATTGATTGATTTTGGCGCAGTTAAGCAAGTAGGTACAGCAACAGCTATTGGCTCTACGGTTGCGATCGGGACTGATGGTTATATGCCTAACGAGCAGGCGATCGGCAAGCCTAGACCCTGTAGCGATCTCTATGCCGTAGGCGCGATCGCCATTCAAGGACTGACTGGGCTTGCGCCCAATCTCCTATCTGAAAATCTGGAAACGGGGGAATTAGCTTGGCGTTACGCCCCTGCCCATGCCGCTTTTAAATATCGGGCAGTGGTTAGCGATGGATTGGCAAGGATCGTCGATAAGTTAGTTAAATACGACTTTCGCGATCGCTATCAGTCTGCCGAAGCGGTATTGACAGATTTACGCAAATTAGATTCGGCGATCGCGCCCACACTCGTATCTAATATCGAGCAGACTGATTTTCAAGAAATAACTTCATCCTTTGAGGCGCGGGACAATGTGGCAACCAAGTTCTCACCACTGAAATCGCCAAGGGATTATTTCCCCGTCAATCGTAGAAACCAACTGGTAGCGATCGCCCTAGGCATTGTCTCAGCGATCGCCCTTGTGGGGACAGTGATGTTTTTGCGTCCATCTTCCGTAATCAACAACAATGTGAATGTCAGTTCGCCCAATTTTAAATATTTATTCCTATCGGAACGCCCGATTGAGCCACAGGATGTGGCAGGCAAAAGTGAGTACGAATTGGATATCATGCGCAATGAAATCTTTGCTAGATACGGTCGCCGTTTTCAAGATCCTGAATTGCAAGCTTATTTTAATAAGCAGCCTTGGTATAAGCCCATCTACGAGCCTGATCGCTTTCCTGAAGGTTTACTCACTTCCATCGAGCAGCAAAATGTTGATTACCTGCTTAACTTTCAAGTTCGTTCTGTTCAAAAAACTGGTAATGCGAATACCTGCGATTACACGAAGCGGGTAGTTTCCGATCCCAATCCGCCAATCAACGTCCGCCAAGGAGGAGGTGTGGACTATGCGATCGTGGGTAAACTGAACAATGGTACACAGATTACGGTGACAGGTGAAAAACAGGGTTGGTTGCAAATTTCTGACCCGATCGCTGGTTGGGTTGCGGCGAATCGGACAAAACCAATATGCCTCTAAATTTAGCCTTTTAAATTTAGCCTTTTAAATTTAGCCTTTTAAATTTAGCCTTTTAAATTTAGCCTTTATGTACGACCCCGAAGAGCGAATCACGCTAAAATTCAATCTACGGCGATGCTTTACTCGACTCTAAAATATTGCTTAAGACCTTGATTAAAATCTCACCTATTGGATTGATGCTGTGACGACTGAAATTTCTGATTGGAGCGATCTAGAAGCCGAACTCCAAGAAACTAAAGCCCTATTAGAAGAAGTCGAACAGCGTTTTTTGCAGGTTCGTCGCGATGCGCTCCTGCAACAGGAACTGAAAACAGAACGCGAACAGATTCGATCGCAAATTGATAATAATAATTCTCATAAGTCAAAACTTGGGCGTATCCCCGATCACAAATATGGTCGAGTGCTTGCGAATAACGCCAATAACTATGCCAATCCCTCGAAGGACGAACTCTTGAAACAACTTCAAGAAATAGGCGATCGCCTCGAGCAAGTTGAGGCAAATCTGGAAAGTCGCTTGCTCTCTTGGAGTAGTTTTCGCGAACCCTTTTGGCAGATCGTCCGTTTTGGGGGACTCGGCATTATCATCGGCATAGTTTTACGCAGTTGCGCCTCTTAATGCCTCTTACAGCGCTTTGCGCTCAAACCCAAACCAAGGAAATTTTTGAAAGCGTTGCAAAGCAACGCTTTCAAAAATTTCCTTGTAGTTCGTTTGATCGATAATTGCTGTATGCTTTTGCAGATAAAAAAAGTCCCACTCAGCCAACGTTAGCTTCGACTCCGCTCAGCTAGCGTTGGCTGAGCGGAGTCGAAGCCATAGGTACTTTAATTACGAACAAGTCCCTTAACTACTATAGC
>NZ_LIRE01000466.1 GCF_001402795.1 Pseudanabaena sp. 'Roaring Creek' | reverse complement strand
TGGCGACAGCTATACTTACTAATTTTGGTCACGTTCAATTACTTATATCTGCCGTCAAATTTATCAGAAAAAAACAAAAAAGATGGTTGCTGCGCTCTGCGCGGCAACCATCTTTTTTGTTTTTTTGTCCTAACAAGACTAGCCGCAGCTATAAATGTTGGATTGTATTCAGAATAGAATCGACATCTAAATTATGTTCTTGGATAAGATACTGATAGCTTCCACAAAACTTTGCAAATCTATCTTTAATACCAATTCTATAAACTCTAGTAGGAGAATATTCTGACACTATTTCAGCGATCGCCGATCCTAGTCCTCCATAGATGGAATGTTCTTCTAAGGTAACTAAAATTTCATGGGATTGCGCGATCGCTATAACTTGTGCGATCGCCAATGGCTTAATACATGGCGCACTCCAAACAGCAACTTTATCAAACCTTTCACTAGCCATGATTGCCGTCGATACCATTGACCCCGTTGCTATAAAACACATTTTGTAAGTTCCATCTCTGATGTGGCAAAGTTCTCCAACTTGAAAATTAGGTAATGAACTATGAATTTGCGGTAAATCGGCTTTACCCATACGAATATAGGAGGGTTGTAGCGATCGCAAAGCTAAATTCATGCATTGTTCCATTTCATAGCGATCGCATGGAGAAAAAATATTGATATAGGGAATTGCTCGTAGTACCGCCATATCTTCGGTACTTTGGTGGCTAGAGCCAAGCGTGCTATAGACTACACCTGCCCCATCGCCAATAAATACTACGGGTAACTGCTCGTAACAAATATCTAGCTTAATTTGTTCCAATACGCGGATCGGGATAAAAGCACTTAAACCATATACAAAGGGTTTAAAGCCTCCCTTGGCTAAACCTGCGGCGACACCGACCATATTTTGTTCGGCGACCCCAGCATTTATATATTGCTCAGGACAAGCTTTGCGAAATTCATCAAACAGGGCATAACCGTGATCTCCCGTCAGTAAAACGATCCGATCATCGGATTTGGCAGCAGCAATTAAAGCTCTTGAAAAAGCATTTCTCATGGCAATAGATATCTTTAAGACTGAAGTTCGGCGATCGCTAATTTATAGGTCTCATCATTCAGCCTTGTATAGTGCCAAATATTATTGTTTTCCATAAATGACACACCTTTACCTTTAATCGTATGGGCAACGATCGCTCTAGGCGACTTTGAATCGAGCCCCATTAATTCATGAATTGTCCGATCCAGTGCTAATTCATCATGTCCATTGACTTCTCTGGTTTCAAAGCCAAATGCTTGCAATTTATCAACAATATTCCCCAGTCGCATAACTTCATCAGTTGCGCCCATAGCTTGATAACCATTTTTATCAACAATAACTAATAGATTGGATAACTCGAAATGGGCAGCAAAGAGTAACGCTTCCCATATTGCCCCTTCATTAATCTCGCCATCCCCAACGATCGCAAAACAGCGTTGACTGGTGCGATTTTTCTTAGCCGCTAAAGCTAATCCTACCCCCACAGATAGGCCATGTCCCAAGGAACCAGAACTAACCTCAAGCCCTTTAATATGTACATCGGACAATCCCTTCAAGATCGTGCCATCACGAGCATAATCTTGAATATCTCTATCCGTTAACCAACCTAGCTCATACATACAGGCATACTGCGCCATAACACCATGCCCTTTACTCAAAACCAGATAATCTCGCAGTGGTAGATCTGGCTCATGATTCGGGATATGAAGATGCGATCGGTATAGCACAGCCAGAATTTCTACTATCGAAAAGGCACAGCCAATATGTACCGTCGAACCAGCATAAGCCATTTTCAGAATCGTTTGCCGTAGCTTTTTAGGATCAAACATACATTATGAATTATTCCAATTTTTTCAATTGCAAATTGACAATTCAATTTCCTTCCCATGATAACTAATACCAATTCTCAAAATGGCGTTGCCATTTTGAGAATCTCAAAACCTTACTGGGTTTGGTGTTTAATTCACAAAAGTGTTGTCACACTTTCGTGAATTGGTATAATACGAAAACACAAAATGGCGTAGCTATTTTGTGTTTTCAAAAACCTTAATGGGGTTGCTTTTTAATTCACTGAAGTGTTGACTCACTTCAGTGAATTGGTATTACTTAGATGGCTACAAAAAACTAAGAATAGTTCTTCTAAAACCATCTTCAATTGATGTCTTTGGCTGCCATCCTAAAGCAACCAGCTTAGTAATATCGGGACAACTTCTCGAAACATTACTTTTGATATATCCACCATCATTAGCAGGACAATCCTTAACTATCTTTAAATTTTTATCAGGGAATAAAGTAGTGAGTCGATTAGCTAAATCCATAATACTAATCTCACAAAGATCATTACCAACGTTATAAGCCTGTCCGTTTTCACCGTTAAGTAACACTGTAAAAAAGCCCATAGTAGCATCCGCTATATAACAAAAAGCCCTAGTTGCCATACCATCACTTTTAATGTGAATATCGCGATTACTTAATATATCCGCAACAAAATCGGCATAAACTCTGCCATCATTTAAACTCATACCAAAGCCGTAGGTATGAAATGGTCTTACAATTTTAGTGGACAGTCCATATTGACTAAACCAAGACAAACACATCGTTTCCCCCATTCTCTTGCTCTCAGCATAACAAGACCTTAAATGTAGAGGATCTAAATATCCATATCGATCCTCTTGAGTGGGAATTTGTGAAGAAACAACTTGACCATATACTTCACAACTACTAAAAAACAAAAAACTTTTTAACGGGTTCTTGCCAGCTAAAGTTAGAAGATTATGAGTCCCCAAAATATTGGCATTTAGCGTACCAACTGGATCGATCCCATAGTACTTAGGACTAGCTTGGCAGGCAGCATGAATAATGTAATCAATGTTATCTGTGCAATCGATCGGACTACATACATCTTGGACTAAAAGCCTAAAATCCTTTCTATCTTGATAGTTTGCAAATCTACTTAGGGCTTTTTCTTTATTTCTAACAAGTCCAATAACTTCTATATTTAGCCCTCTGACTTTGTTTAAATACATCAGAGTATCTACCATATAGGCAGGCAAAAAACCACTAGCTCCCGAAATTAAAACAGTCGAGTCTTTAAATTTTTCCCACGGTAGATCGGTAGAAATGATATTTTTTAAATCCTCTTCAATAATCTTTTTATTCATTGACTGAATTCCCAATAAACTCGCGAATAGTTGAAGCCATATAAATCAACATTTCTTCATTTAGTCTAGGAAAAACTCCTAACCAAAAAGACTTTTCCATTACCCGATCAGTATTATGCAAATCACCAATGACTCTATAAAACAAGTCTTTGTAAGCAGGCTGTTTAACTAGATTACCAGCAAATAAAAGTCGCGTTCCAATCTTTTTTTGCTCTAAGTACTTTACTAATTCATTACGCGTAAAGGGAGCAGTTTCTTTGACTAAAACAAGAAAACCAAACCAACTAGGCTCAGAACCAATTGTTGGCTCAGGCATGATCAAAAAATCCCGCAAATCCCATAACTGTTGCTTCAGAAAATCAAAATTTTCTCTTCGCTTAGCAATAAAACTAGGTAGCTTATCCAATTGAGCAATACCAATAGCGGCTTGCATATCCGTCATTTTGAGATTAAAGCCAATATGGGAATAGGTATATTTATGATCGTAGCCAAAGGGTAAATCCCCCATTTGCCATTCAAAGCGTTTATTGCAGGTATTATCGCGTCCAGGGGCGCACCAGCAGTCTCGCCCCCAATCGCGGAGAGACTCAACTATCTTTTTGAGTAAGGGATCGCTTGTTAACACCGCGCCACCTTCCCCCATAGTCATGTGATGGGCTGGATAAAAGCTCACGGTTGATAAATGCCCGAAAGTTCCCGTTTTCTGTCCTTGATACAGAGAACCCACCGCATCACAGTTATCTTCGATTAACCATAGGTTGTGTTTTTGAGCAAACCCCACCACCGCCTCAATATCGAAGGGATTACCCAAAGTATGAGCAATCATGATTGCCCTAGTTTTCGATGACAATGCTGATGCTAATTGTGCTACATCAATCTGATAGGTAGATAGCTGAATATCCACAAAGACGGGAATTAGCTGATTTTGAAAGATAGGGTTAACAGTTGTGGGAAATCCTGCGGCAACAGTAATGACTTCATCGCCAGACTGCAATCGCCTATCTCCTAATTTGGGGGAGGTAAGCGCCGTCAGCGCTAGTAAATTTGCCGAAGAGCCAGAGTTCACAAGCAGGCAATATTTTACCCCCATCCACTCCGCAAAGCGCTTTTCAAATTCTGCAGCATAGCGTCCAGTTGTCAACCAGAAATCGAGGGATGCATCAACTAGATTTAAAAGCTCTGCTTCGTCAAAGACTTTACCTGAGACGGGCAAGTAAGTTTCCCCAGCTGTAAATTTTTTTTCTGGAAATTTATGCTGATAGTAGTTTCTAACAGCTTTAAAAACTTGTAATCGCAAATCTTGTTCTTGTGGATCAAAATCATTGCTAATTTCAGTATGGGAATTTGCATTGTTCATTCTTTAATTTCCGTACTGCTTATGCTTGCCGATCGCTTGATGACTTTGAAGCTAAAAAATCTGTATACCAAGCGATCGCCTCTTTTAAGCCTTCTTCCAATGAATAAACTGGACTCCAGTTCAAAATTTGTCTTGCTTTCGCTGCCGACAAATATTGATGTTCGATCTCATTGTGAGCTTGGTTTAAAATCGTGGGCTGTAGGTGTTCTTTGTCCATCAAGGTCAGGATTTTACGCACAATTTCTAAGACAGAGATTTGGATCTCATTGCTAAAATTAAATGCTTCACCTAAAATTTCAGGTCGATCCATTTGTTCTGCTAGATGGAGATAGGCAAACACCCCATCTCTGACATAAAAATAGTCTCGAATATAGCTGCCGTCACTACGAATAACGACTGGGCGATCTCTTAATGTCGAACAAATAGTGTCAGGGACAATACGATTAAAGTTAAGGTCGCCTCCGCCATAAAAGTTACCACAGCGCGTAACACAAACGGGCAGATGATAACTTTTGTAATAAGCATGACAGATTAGATCGGCACAGCTTTTTGATACATCATAGGGATGCTCGCCCCTCAAAGGATTATTCTCTGAATAGGGCATAAATTCTTGATAGCCATAGGCTTTATCGCTAGAAGCGACTATAATTCGCCCAACCTTACCAACTCGACGACAGGCTTCTAGCACGTTCCAAGTACCTTTGATATTTGACTCAAAGGTTGATAGGGGTTCGCGATTAGCGACTCCCACAATAGTTTGTGCAGCCAAGTGGATCACAGTTTCTACTTCGTACTCGTTGACGATCCGTTCCAAGATAGATAGATCCTCAACCCTTCCATAAACAGTCACAATTTTCTTTTCTAGTCCCATTTGAAACAGTCTTGATTGTGGAGTCCAATCTCTGACTAGTCCAACTACTTTTGCCCCACGTTCGACCAGTTCTTGAGTCATCCAACTGCCTAATAGTCCAGTACAACCTGTAATGAAGACAGAACGGTTTTGCCAAAAATTATTCATGGCCAAACTTTCCAAGGCGCATTTTTACTTTCCCACAACTCATTTAAGTATTTATATTCTCGATAGGTATCCATTGCATAAAAGAAGCCATGATGTCGATAGACCATCAGTTGTCCGTCCTTCGCAAGCTTTTGTAATGGCTCTTGCTCTAAAATACAGTCGTCTCCCCCTAAATAATTAAAGATTTGGCGATTAAACACAAAAAAGCCTACACTTGCCCAGCTATCAGTTTGAGGTTTTTCCGTAAAGTCTACAACCTCTTCGCGATCGCTAATATTGAGAACTCCAAATCGCGAGAATGGACGCACAGCCGTCACCGTAGCAATTTTTCCATGGCTTCTATGAAATTCAATCAAGGACGAAATGTCAATATTTGCCACTCCATCGCCGTAGCTAACCATAAATATCTCGTCATCAATATATTTACTAACCTGCTTTAATCTACCTCCCGTCATTGTCTCTAAACCAGTATTGGCAAGGGTCACTGTGAAGTCCTGCTCACCATGCATATTATGATATTGAACTTGATTCCCCTTACCCAAACGTATTGTAAAGTCATTATTCATTGCTTCGTAATTCAAGAAATATTCTTTGATATTGCTGCCTTTATAGCCAAGACACAAGACAAAATCATTTATTCCATAATGGGCAAAAATTTTCATAATATGCCAAAGAATTGGTCTTCCACCAACTTCAACTAAGGGCTTAGGACGATATTCTGTTTCCTCTCGCAATCTCGTCCCTTGCCCACCACAAAATAATACGACTTTCATTTAGATCTTCTCCATAAAATCAAATGTATGTAAAGGCATAAACGGGTTAATCGGCTAAAATATCTTAAGAATCTTAAGATCAACAAAGATGAAACAATAGCAAATCCAGTCATTCTATAATTCTTGCTTCCCTCAGATAATTCAACTAATTCAGCATCAATCGATTGCGCATAATTACCTCAGCATAATTA
>NZ_LIRE01000465.1 GCF_001402795.1 Pseudanabaena sp. 'Roaring Creek' | reverse complement strand
TTACAGCAATTATCGATCAAACGAACCACAAGGAAATTTTTGAAAGCGTTGCGAAGCAACGCTTTCAAAAATTTCCTTGGTTTGGGTTTGAGCGCAATGCGCTATAAGTCAGGACATCAAACCCAATAGAGAGTTGCGGCGCTTTGCGCCGCAACTCTCTATTGGGTTTGTTAAGTGAATATATGGGGGCTTCAAGGGCATGGCGGCGCAAAGCGCCGCCATGCTATCTCTAGTGCCAAGTTTCGCGAAATGCTTTGACAACATGATCCATCCCAACCGATCGCGATGCTTTGAAAAGAATGCGATCGCCACGTTCGACTTTTTGTAAGAGGGTTTGGGTAATGTCGTCATACGACTGACAGGCGATCGCGTATTTCAACGAACCATTGGCTCCAGAGAGAATGGCATCTGCTTCACCATCGATCAAAATAATGGCACCTTCGATTCCTAATTTACCGATCGCCTCGCCCACTTGACGGTGCAATTGGGAAGACATAGATCCTAACTCTTTCATGGTTCCTAACACCGCCCAATGACGCTTTGCGGGCATATCAGCCAACTGACGCAAAGCTGCTAGCATTCCCTCAGGAGAAGCATTGTAGGTTTCATCGAGAATCATCACATCCTGCGGTAACTCGTATAGCTGCGCTCTGCCAAAGGGCAGATCGAGCTTGCCAATGCCTTGCAATGTCGGAGCCCAATCAAGATTGAGGGCTTTGAGAACGGCTAAGCCTGCGAGAAAATTTAAAGCATTGTGGCGACCTGGCAAGGGTAATTCCCATATCAAACCTTCAACATGCAATTTGTTATTAATGAGTTCCCCATTAACATCGCCAATACCTAAGCCATAGGTAATGGTTTTGCCCTGCCAGACCTTGGTAGCTGTTTCTAGTAACAGCTCATTACTTGCATTGAGAATTGCAGTGCCATCGATCGGGGTTTCCGCAAGGAGTTCGCATTTAGCTTGGGCGATCGCCTCTCGCGAACCTAATCTGCCAATATGAGCCGTACCCACATTGGTAATTACACTAACTGTGGGCAAAGTAATTTTGGCAAGTCGCTCAATTTCCCCTAAACCACGCATTCCCATCTCTACTACTACAAAATCATTCCGATCGGGGGCGATCGCTAATAGGGTTTGGGCTACGCCAATATCATTATTATGATTGGCTTGACTTTTATGAACTTGCTTGTCGGGAGCCACATAGCAAGCCAACATACTCGCAATCATTTCTTTAGTGGTGGTTTTGCCAACGGAACCTGTAATAGAAATGACGGGGCGTGAAAACTGCAATCGCCACCAACGCGCTAGCTCCTGATAGGCGGTAAGAGTGTCATCAACCGCTAGGAGTGGTAGCCCAGTTGCCGCATCTGAGTTAGCCCATTCCCGATTCACAATTGCGGCTACGGCTCCTTTAGCGATCGCTGCGGCAACAAAAACATGACCATCAAAATTTTCGCCAGTTAAAGCCACAAACAACTCACCAGTTTCAAGTTTGCGACTATCGGAAATAACGCCCCTTATTTCTATATTGTTTCGCGTATTTTCGTCAATATTGGCAACCGTTGCCGATGTAATGGCGATCGCTTGGCTAATCGTACAAATACAGGTCATGCTTGATTTTTTCTGTTCTTAGCTTTTCTTTACTGAAGATATCAAGTCTAAACTTGTTAGAAAAGTCACGATTTTGGCGTTTTTTCTAACAAGTTTATCGACTTAATCTGCTCAGCTTTATTATTATCAGGCTTCAGGCAGCACATCATCACCAAACATTTCATTCAAAGCCGTAAGATAGGGCTCAAATTCCTTGACATGCCTCTCATCGAGATGGGTATGCATTTCTTGAGAGAGGAGTCTGAGTAAAGTCCTTACCAATTCCCAACTCACCTTTAAAGGAGGATAGAGCATTATACAAAGGGGAAAAAGCTCTTGCTGAATCGAAGATACACTCTTTTCTAATACGCAAAGACAGAGATAAACTTGAAACATCTCAATGTCGCGCAAACTAGAAATACGAATTTGAGGTGAACTCAGCACGCCGCTATAGCATTGATAGTCCGAATGCATAATCAAGGTCTTTTGTGAGACTTGGCGGGCAATTTCACTGGTCAGGGAGAGTAAATGGCGAACGGACTCGAGCGCGATGTCATCATATTCTAGATCTCCTGCTGCTTCGTAGCATCTTTGCAATGGCATATAAAGGTGATCGTCAATTACCTTGAAGTAAGAGTTCACCATCAATTTCTCTAGCGGCGGAAGGGCGTTCAGCAGCATCTGCCCGCTGTAGTGAAATTGCATACTGACAAAACCAATGGTGCGCGGATCGACGGATGTATATTTTTTGCGAATCTTGCCGACATTTTGCGCGATCGCCACCGATAGCTGTCCAACCGTTGGTAGCTGAGTATAGGTTTCGAGTCGCTGATATTGTCCATTTTCGGGCAAATCGATTTCCAACAGACGATTGTTCGCATTCTCGGTATAAACCTTGAGAGCCGAATCCAACAAAAAACGCGAATCCGTAGCAATTTGCCAAGGATCGATTAAATCTGCCGATATACCGTGAGCTTGCAACTGTCCCATCAATAGGGTTTCAGTCTTCGCCCAAGCTTGTGCGCTAGAAAAACGCAGGGATTGTAAGAGATTTGCGGCTGTAGCTGCTCGCCGCTCTGATGATAAAATTTCCCCCAGATCGTTGGATTGAATACTCTGCTTGG
Source organism: Pseudanabaena sp. 'Roaring Creek' (assembly GCF_001402795.1). Classification (GTDB taxonomy): domain Bacteria; phylum Cyanobacteriota; class Cyanobacteriia; order Pseudanabaenales; family Pseudanabaenaceae; genus Pseudanabaena. The sequence continues at coordinate 285 of NZ_LIRE01000465.1, read as the reverse complement.
GTTGATCGACCTGTAAATTTTGAATATACTTCTTTGCCCAAATATTTGCGAGAGTCGAGATAGAAGTACTTGTAACGTTTTGGAAATCTTCTCTGAGATTATCTACAAGAGTATGTCCGATCATTGAGACTCCGAAAGAAAAATTTTTGTTAAATTAGTAACATTATATTTCCTCCCTCTAACATAGTTAAGGTTTAGTTAAAAATACTTATTTAACTAGCTAAGGGACTTGCGATTTAATGAAGTACCAAATATAAAACCAGAATCGGTGGCGCGGCGGAGCCG
>NZ_LIRE01000464.1 GCF_001402795.1 Pseudanabaena sp. 'Roaring Creek' | reverse complement strand
CTAAATTACAGCGCTTCGCGCTCAAATCCAGACCAAGGAAATATTTGAAAGCGTTGCTTTGCAACGCTTTCAAATATTTCCTTGTGGTTCGATCGATAATTTCTGTAGGACAAAATCAATTTCAAAAGAGATGATACCAATTCCCAAAAGTGTGGCTACACTTTTGGGAATGAAAAACCAAACCCAGTAAGGGTTTTAAAATCACAAAATGGCGTAGCCATTTTGTGATTTGGTGTTAGTGGCGCTTCGCGTTACCAATCTCTTTTGGAATTGGACAGCTAGGGGAGGATGATATGCACCCAAGCTCCTTTCTTTTGGCTATCGGGAGCATCTAGTAAGTATTGGGCTTTTGCGGTCTCAAATTTTCCATCGTCTGCGACGCAAGCTGAATATATCAAATTCTTGGAATACAATCCTGCAAAGCAATCCTCGGCTAGGCTTGGATAGGAGAAGCTTGCGCCGTCGAATTCACTCCACGAATCGAAAACATGGAAATTTTGGATGATGCCAGTGTCATCGGTGTCAACGGCGTTTATCGAGATCACATGTCCGCTGATAGTCAGGCTGGTATGGATGATTAAGAATGCTCCTAAATCTCTAATTGCGGCAAGCATATCGAGTAGGCTGGCATTGCCGTTATAGCGGTACTTGTCGCCAATGACGCTTTTGAGATAAGCCCCCATGACGGTAGGGTCGCCCGCTGTTCCCAAGCCGAGTAAGGCTGTTCGTACTGTTTCGATATCTGCGGCTGGTTTCCCAAGGGCTTCACAAATTGCGGCGCTTTGGCAGGTACTGGCATCGGGTTGCACTAAGGCCGATCGATCTACGGATTGTCGCTTTGTTGTATAGGTAATCATGGAATTAACCCTGTGTTTTAGTTACAAAAACAAACTTGCCGATCGCGATTTTAAGGTGAGATCGTGGGAGCGATCGAGGATGTGTGGCATCGCTGCTCATCGCTACTCATCTTTTGCTAAAAAATATTCATAAAAATATTCATAGCGTTGTGGGTTGGCGTACGGCAACTCTGGAAATGGATTTTATGTCTTAATTTACATGGTTGAATGGCAGTCCTAGATTATTTATAAAAAAATAATATTTCTGTAGGAAAAATGGGGCTTCGGCTTCGCTCAGCCAACTTATGCCCAGTTAAGAAATAGCTACGCCATTTCTTAACTGGAAAACCCTTGCTAGGTTTAGTTTTTAATTCACAAAAGTGTTGTCACACTTTCGTGAATTGGTCGTGAATTGGTATTAGCGCGATCGCTGGGCGAAGTTGAAGCCGCTCTCAACGCATTTAGGATTGCTATAGCTATAAATTTAGAGCTGTCAAGATACGAAAACCTTGTGAGGTCTTTTAAATATGAAAAAAGCGCTACTCCTAATTTTGATTTCGTTACTTGCTAGCTGTGGTAACAATGAGCCTTCGTCTAGTTCTGCGCCAAATTCTGCGCCAAATTCTTTATCTAGTTCTGCGCCCAGTCCTGTGTCTAGCTCCGCGTCAAGTTCTGCTGCGCCGACAGTTGCTACTCCAACGGCTTCGCCTGCCAGTCAACTGAATGTTGATGGTAAATCGGCTAAGGTGACGGAAATTCTTGATGGGGATGAGGTTTTTATTCGCGATCGCAAGGTGGCGGTTAATGATGTGGCGAAGTCGCAGGAGCAGGTTAGGACGGGTGAGTCTAGGGCTGAGATAGAGTTTGATAATAATGCGATCGCGCGCCTTAGTAAAAATTCACTTTTGACGGTGGGTAAGTGTGGCGCTCAATTACAAAAGGGTAGTGTGTTAATTAATGGTGCTGTCTCGGCTTGTACTTCTTCTATCAGTGCGGCGGTGCGGGGTACGACTTATCTATTGGAAGTTGATGAGCAGGGTAACGATCGGATTCAAGTTCTGGAGGGTGAGGTGGCGGTCACGCGCAATGAGCCGAATCCGCAGGTGCAGTTGGTTAGGAGTGGTGAAAGGCTCCGTAATTTTAGGAAAGAGCGAAGATTGGAGTTGCAAAAGATCTCGCAGTCGGAGTATGAGCGGTTGTTGAGTAGTCCTGCTGTAAAGGGTTTTAGAAGGGATTTGCCAAGTTTGGGTAAGGTTCAAGCTAAGTTTCAAGCGCTTTTCCCAAATGCTAAGTTGATTCTGGATAAAAAAAATGATGTAAAAGAGGATGTCAAAAAGGAGATTAAAAATTTGGAGGAGCGTGGTAAGGATGAGGTCGATAAGGAAATCAAGAAATTAGATCCGCGAGATCTAGATAGAAAAGAGCTGGATAAATTGCCAATCCGCGAACCGATTAGGGATGTTTTACCAAAATTGCCTCCCCGCCCATAGTCGTTTTTCGATCGCTGATGCTTGGCTCTGCCTCAATCCGAGCCGTTTTGTATCATGGCTTTGCGATGGGTTGGCGTTTGAGGCTGAAATGACGTTTTTGCGTGTTAGCCCTCGATACTATGCTGGATATGGGTTTCAAGGCTTTTTTGTGTTTGTATTTTTTGTTTTTTACCTGTTTTTTGCGGAGGGTTCGCAAATGATGTCTAGACTCAATGCGGTGTAAGGGTGCTAATATGGGTACTCCCTTACTCGCTAGGGGACGCGATCGATTGGAAACAAGCTTCACAGAATACAGACATTTTCTTTTCAGAGAATCCCCTACTCGCTAGGGGACGCGATCGATTGGAAACGTAATTCTAGTTTTAGTTTTAGTTCTTCAGAGTTTATCTCTTCCCCTACTCGCTAGGGGACGCGATCGATTGGAAACTAACAATTGTTAGCCTTAGCCTTGGTCTTGATAATATCCCCTACTCGCTAGGGGACGCGATCGATTGGAAACTAGACCAGAACACAAGAACCAACTAGTTAACACTGTCCCCTACTCGCTAGGGGACGCGATCGATTGGAAACCCCCATGTTCATGGGTCTTGGAGCTAAACTTGTTGTTACTTCCCCTACTCGCTAGGGGACGCGATCGATTGGAAACCAAAGTAGTTTTGTGTGTCGATGAGATTGACAAAGCTCCCCTACTCGCTAGGGGACGCGATCGATTGGAAACCTAATACCCTCTCCATGCTATTGAGCGCTTTACCGCCTCCCCTACTCGCTAGGGGACGCGATCGATTGGAAACAGTGCTAGTTGTGCCGATTGGGGTAACTGATTCATCGTCCCCTACTCGCTAGGGGACGCGATCGATTGGAAACACTGAAAACCCTTAATAGATAGGGTTACATTTAGATCCCCTACTCGCTAGGGGACGCGATCGATTGGAAACTAAAAACTCGTTGTATCTTTGCCATGCCGTGTTATGTTCCCCTACTCGCTAGGGGACGCGATCGATTGGAAACAGCGCTTTGCTACCGCTTGTAGCGACAGCTTTGTATACTGCTCCCCTACTCGCTAGGGGACGCGATCGATTGGAAACTAGCCATTACCTTTAACCTTTAACCTTGTTTAACCTTATCCCCTACTCGCTAGGGGACGCGATCGATTGGAAACTATTATTATTTAGATGCCTATTAATTTGATTAGAATTATCCCCTACTCGCTAGGGGACGCGATCGATTGGAAACGCTTAACTGCCTTCTTTGCCTCAGAGCCATAACCTCCCCTACTCGCTAGGGGACGCGATCGATTGGAAACTTCAATCCTGCAAATTACGCCAATAAATTCATTTGTCCCCTACTCGCTAGGGGACGCGATCGATTGGAAACTTTAGAAAGTCCTGTAGCTGTCTATCACTTTCAATCCCCTACTCGCTAGGGGACGCGATCGATTGGAAACGTTCTTCGATTGTGCCATGTACTGAGTCAACCAATTCACTCCCCTACTCGCTAGGGGACGCGATCGATTGGAAACAGATCACTTTCATACTTTGCGACAGTTCGCAAAGCGTCCCCTACTCGCTAGGGGACGCGATCGATTGGAAACTGTTTCGCTAAACCAGCATGAAGAACAGGTTGACAATCCCCTACTCGCTAGGGGACGCGATCGATTGGAAACCCTCGTTTCTGATGCTCAATACAGTAAAACCAGTGAAAGTCCCCTACTCGCTAGGGGACGCGATCGATTGGAAACCTAATCTGTCCGCTTTGATAGCGTCATACATTGTCTCCCCTACTCGCTAGGGGACGCGATCGATTGGAAACACAATAGCTTCCCTCTTATCATATTCATCAGAGGATTCCCCTACTCGCTAGGGGACGCGATCGATTGGAAACCACGCAGAATAGTGTGCCATGAGGATACAAGAGCGTCACCAGCTCCCCTACTCGCTAGGGGACGCGATCGATTGGAAACCGATCTCTCAGAACCAGCTACTAAAAATACTGTTTTCTTCCCCTACTCGCTAGGGGACGCGATCGATTGGAAACCATATGAGGCTTTTGGTGTTGCTGCCATGTGTTTTATTATCCCCTACTCGCTAGGGGACGCGATCGATTGGAAACAAGGCTGGCTGATGCCTTTGGCTATACTAGAGAAGTCAATCCCCTACTCGCTAGGGGACGCGATCGATTGGAAACCTTGAGGATTACCGTAGCTACCCAATTTTCAGCAGCTTTCCCCTACTCGCTAGGGGACGCGATCGATTGGAAACAAAGCTTTTACCAATTGGATCGCTAGGGTGATTAATCGTCCCCTACTCGCTAGGGGACGCGATCGATTGGAAACTTGGGGCAATTCTTTGAATATTGGGTGTAGTGGTAAGCCATGCCAGTCCCCTACTCGCTAGGGGACGCGATCGATTGGAAACCTCAAAGTTCTCATCAATCGGAATCGTAATCACAAGTTCATCCCCTACTCGCTAGGGGACGAGATCGATTGGAAACCATCTTGAATAGCCTTTTTGAACTGTTGATGAGCCTTCTTCCCCTACTCGCTAGGGGACGCGATCGATTGGAAACAGGGCTTGTCTGAACTAAAAGAAGCTAGATTAGTATTCCCCTACTCGCTAGGGGACGCGATCGATTGGAAACGCTTTCTGATTAGTTGTTTTATGTTAGGGATAGCATTTCCCCTACTCGCTAGGGGACGTGATCGATTGGAAACCCAGACTATCCGTTGAATATGTCGTTGATTCCATGTTGATTTCCCCTACTCGCTAGGGGACGCGATCGATTGGAAACTACAAAATGGGCTGCATGACCATCAAATTGAGGGATTCCCCTACTCGCTAGGGGACGCGATCGATTGGAAACAATGTAACAGTGATTGAGGTTATTGAGTCTAATCCGTCCCCTACTCGCTAGGGGACGCGATCGATTGGAAACATCCCTGTAAGCGCTCTTAGAGCTAGGGAACTAATGAAGTTCCCTACTCGCTAGGGGACGCGATCGATTGGAAACCAAATAGTCATAGTCATTTGGAGTTTCATCAGGAAAGTTCCCCTACTCGCTAGGGGACGCGATCGATTGGAAACACAGCGAGGTGTTGTCCACCAACCAGACGGCGGTTCCCCTACTCGCTAGGGGACGAGATCGATTGGAAACTACTCCTCAACATACTCACTATAGTAACGTAAGGGTAAGATAGGACATAATCTTAAAAGAGGAGAGCAAGAAAAAGCAACGAAAATGACGGCAGCCTACAATATCGATTTACGAGAGAAAGCAGTATCCGTGATCGACAGAGGGGAAAAAAAGAGTCATGTCTGTCGAATATTGAATATCAGCAGAAATACGTTAGATCAGTGGCTAAAACGCCGAGAAGAAAAAGGAAGTCTAGCTCCCGCAGAGTATCGACGGGGACCGAAACCGAAGATTGATGACCTAGAAGCATTCAAAGCATTTGCGGAAGCCAATGGACATTTAACCCAAAAAGAAATGGCAGAAAAATGGGGCAAACCAGTCAGTCGAGTAATTATTGGCAAAGCAATGCGTAAGCTCAATTTTACCCGTAAAAAAACTACGGTTATCAAGAAAGAAACGAGCAGCAGCGACAAGAGTTTAAGCAAATGATACGCACTCGTACTGAAGAAAGATGCGTATATTGATGAAGCGGTTATAGATAATACTATTGATTATCTTTACGGATACTGTCATACAGCAATTATCGATCAAACGAACTATAAGGGAATTTTTGAAAGCGTTGTTTCGCAACGCTTTCAAAAATTCCCTTGGTTTGGGTTTGAGCGCAAAGCGCTGTAAGAGCTATTAAAAGTATTTTGTAGTGGGATTGTATTCTTGCAAGTACCATAAATATACTCACTTTATAAAATCATTTATAAATGATTTTATAAATGATTTTAGTTTTATTTTATTTGAATTTTATTTTAATTATTTTTTATTCCATGACATCAATCACAAATTTAACCAGTCCCAATGATGTATATATCCTTGCTCAGTGGCTAGCAGGGGATCATAGCAATTGGGAACAGGCGATCGATAATCCACCCTTTTTTGCTCATATTCGTGTTGGAATCCGTCCCTTGCCCAATCCAATTACGGAGAATGGGGTATGGCTATTTCTCGAACAAGCTTACGATTTTGAGCTAAATCATCCCTATCGCACTGCCGTCTTGCACCTAATCTATCAAAACGATCGCATTGAGATGATTAACTATCGGCTCAAAAATGCCGAGACTTTTTTTAATGCCAGTCGCGATCGCGATCGCCTTGCTGCATTGGATGCGGATGCGATCGCACAGCTAGAGGGCTGTACGCAATGGGTATACCGCCACGATGCTCACACCTTTAAAGGCTCCGTCGAACCAGGCAAAAAATGCTGCATTAACCGTAAGGGCGTTGACACCTATCTGGCGATCGAGTTTGAAGTAACTGAAAACACCTACAGCAGCCTTGATCGTGGCTACGATGTCGTAACCGATGAGAGGGTATGGGGTTCGATCGCGGGAGCCTTCCAATTTGTGAAAAAAGTGAGCTTTAGCAACGAAGTTTCCCTAGGTTCTACTCCTCAAGGTATAATAACCTCCTGATAAATTAGATTTTTGGACTATGTCAATACAGATCGACATACCGATTGAGTAGGGCATAATTTCGCGGAATCAAATCAATTCAGAGCTTTTCACTTATAGCCCCAAATGCTGTAATTGATAGAGCATAACCAGTGTGAGTATTATAAGGTGTAATTTGAAAGTCCTCGTAGTTGGCAGTGGCGGTAGAGAACACGCCCTAGCTTGGAAACTTTTGCAATCTCCCAATATCGATCGTGTCTTTTGCATCCCTGGCAATGGCGGTACGGCTACCATGCCTAACTGCCAGAATGTTTCCCTTAGCATTGACGATTTTGAAGGTATCTTAAGGTTTGCCCAAGTCCAAGGTGTTGGGTTTACGATTGTCGGGCCAGAACTGCCCCTAGCCCTTGGTATAGTTGATTATTTTCAGGCAGCTGAGGCGTTAATCTTTGGTCCCACCCAAGAGGGAGCGCAGATTGAATCTAGTAAGTCTTGGGCAAAGGCGCTCATGCAGGAGGCGAATATTCCCACGGCTGCAAGTGCCACATTCCAAAGGCTGGAAGCAGCTCAAGCTTATATCCAGCAGCAGGGTGCACCGATCGTGATTAAGGCAGATGGTCTGGCTAGCGGCAAAGGTGTTACGGTTGCCATGACTATCGAAGAAGCCACCGAAGCGATCGATCGCATCTTTGCGGGGCAGTTTGGCTCCGCAGGCGAAACCGTAGTGATCGAAGAGTTTATGACAGGACAAGAAGTATCAGTCCTTGCCGTCACCGATGGTAAAAATATTCGTCCTTTAATGCCCGCCCAAGATCACAAACGTCTCGGCGATGGCGATACTGGTCCCAATACAGGCGGGATGGGAGCCTATGCCCCAGCACCGATCGCTACGCCAGAGTTAATGGCAAAGATTCAGAGTCAAGTCTTAGAACCAGCGATCGCTGCTTTAAAGGCTAGAGGGATCGATTATCGCGGTTGCCTTTATGCGGGACTGATGATTACTCCTGAAGGAGAGCCTAAGGTGGTGGAATTTAACTGTCGGTTGGGCGATCCTGAAACACAAGCGGTTTTACCATTGCTAGAAACCAATTTAGACGAATTATTGTTGGCTTGTGTTGAGGGCAATCTTGGCAATTTCCCGCCTCTTAAATGGAAAAAGCAGTCCTCTGTATGTGTAGTCATGGCAGCAGGAGGCTATCCAGACAAGGTAGAAACGGGACAGTTTGTCACGGGTATCGGTAAGGCGGAAGATATTGGCGCATTTGTATTTCAGTCGGGTACAAAACTCAAGAATAACGCTCTAGTAACCAATGGCGGCAGAGTGCTTGGAGTGACAGCTCTAGGGGACGACATTCGGAATGCGATTACTAATGTTTATAGCGCTGTCGAATTTATCTCCTATGACGGTATGTATTACCGCAAGGATATCGCTAGCAAAGCCTAAACAAACGTCAGTTCGGGTTAAGCTGGCAAATTTTCAAATCCCAAAAGTAAAAGCCTTGCTTAGCAAGGCTTTTACTTTTGGGATTTGAAAACAAACTCACGTTAGCTATAGCTGCCGCCAACTGTATCATCAAAAAGGGCGCATTGCGCCCTTTTTGATGGTTAGTCTGCCATGCTGAGGTTTACCGTAATGGTCAGTTTCAATGAGGAATCCGTATTGGAATCATGGAGCTGCTGCCAGTGATGATTAATTGGGCGATCGCCAATGGGTTCGGTTAATACCCGTGCTAGCAATTGCAAAAGTTTAGAAGCCCCATTACTAATTTCCTGACTAAAGGATTCCGTAGAAATCGGTAAATTCACTGAAGAAGGAATGGCGGAAACGATATGCGAATTAATCAAAGATGGATAATTACCACTTGCAACAGAGCTAGCATTTAACGATCGATTACTATAGCGGCGTAAAACCACTTGTAAGTTGTTTTTAGTTACGCGATCGCCAAAAGCCTCAGATAGTAATTGCCACAATTTATAACCGACATCGCGAATATAGGCGGCATCATAGCCAGCTATTTCCGCAATTTCCGAATAGGTTTTTCCATCCCAAGTTTGACGAAAAATAGCCTCTTGAATTGTGCTAAGGCTCTTATTTTCCAAAACAGAATCTACGATATTGAGTGCGTCTTCAATAGTCATCTTTTTCCTCACATTTCCCTAGTTATTTATATCTGGATAGCCGCTCTAAAAAACTAGCGAGTCATAATATTTTGGTAAGATATTAATTCTAATTATTGATTTAAATATTAGTTTAAGTATTAGTTTGAATGTCAATTTAAATACTAATTTTAAATATCAACTTAAGACAGGAAACTACTAACTGAATCTCCATTTAATTAGGATTGATTGGGTAAACAAACATTTTAAACTCAACACAATTACCCAATCTTTTCTCAACCCAGTTCCCAATCTCATAATTAGAATTCTTCTCTCAATTCACAAGTACTCAACACCCATCCGTTCGACTCGCCAAAAAATTTTAAAGATCGACAAAAAATCAATATAGATAACAACGTATAAAACAAAATATTTTGTATGCTGTTTATATTGACATTGCTAAGTTAGCATATTTTTTCTAAACCAGTTATTTAAGGTAATTGTATAGATGTAAACCTCAAAAACATTTATTAGTAAGGTTTTCAGGGATTGTAAGTCTTTTTTGGTTTTGCTAAAACTTGTTTTTAACGATAAAAAGACCGATAATTCATGACATCAATCAAGGCATTTACAAGCAACTTATTGGAACAGAAAAAGTCTGATATTTTTTTTCTAGCTTTTTCCGACAAAATATCTAGCAACCCCGAAAGGCGATCGCTAAGTAGATCGCTAAGTAGATTGCAAAGTAGATAGGCGTAATTAAATATAAAACCCAAAGACCTGTGGCGCAGCGTGTGCCACAGGTCTTTAAATAGTCATAAAAGCTTTGCTTTTGACATAAGCCCAAGAATATAAGTGGCGGCGCTTTGCGCCGCCACTTATATTCTTGGGCTTGGGTTAGTTAGGACAATAGCTATTAATTACCCTAATACATGATCGTGCCTTCACAAATATAGGTTGTGATATAGTTTTTTGTGTCTTAAAACATTCATTTATAAAAAAATGACTAAAGTCAAAATTGCCTCCACGACCGATGTCAGTTCCGATAAAGTCCTGAAGACCAGTGCCAATGGGAAATCTGTCCTCGTCGCAAAAGTTGGTGATAATTATTGTGCGATCGCCAATAAATGTCCTCATTTTGGACTGCCCTTAGCCAAAGGTAAATTTGAAAATGGTGTCATTACCTGTCCTTTTCATGGTTCTAAATTTGAAATTTGCACTGGTAAGAATGTTGAATGGGTAGATTCCTTTGTCGGGATCCCTCTACCTGCGATCGCTCAGAAAATGATCGCGATGGGCAAATCCCCCACTGATGTGGCAAATTTTGCAGTCACTCAAGAAGGAGCCGATCTGTTTATTGATTCCTAGATCGGCGATCGCTAAATATGTAAGTCCCTTGGCGCAATTAGATATATAGCTGTCGCCCAATGTATTCCAAGAAGAGAAGGTTGGCACTTTGTGCCAACCTTCTCTTCTTGGATTATGATTTTGTCCTAATGCGAGTGGCGACAGCTATAAAAATAAAAACGAGATGCCGCGCTTAGGGAATTGCTATTAATTGTAGCTATAGCCAAATAAGTTAAGACATAAAACCCAGAAGAGTGTTGCGGCGCTTTGCGCCGCAACACTCTTCTGGGTTTTGTTTTTGTCCTAACATAACTGGCTACTGCTATAAAGTATCTGTGGCTTCGACTCCGCTCAGCCAACGCTAGCTGAGGGAAGTCGAAGCTAGATAACTTGGTGGGACATTGCTCAGCCAACGCTAGCTGAGGGAAGTCGAAGCTAGATAACTTGGTGGGACATTGCTCAGCCAACGCTAGCTGAG
>NZ_LIRE01000463.1 GCF_001402795.1 Pseudanabaena sp. 'Roaring Creek' | reverse complement strand
TTCCACTCCATAGCAGGGGATTTTATAAACTCTCAGATAGTTTTTTAAATATATAGCTGTCGCCAAGTGTACTAGGACATAAAACCCAAGAATTAGTTGGCGGCGCTTTGCGCCGCCAACTAATTCTTGGGTTTTGATTTGTCCTAATTCAAGTGACTGTAGCTATACTTAGCTATTTCGTTACGGGGTATCCTTAGGAAAGTTATAGGTCTAAATGGGCGGAGCTCCGTCCATTTAGACCTACTCGTTACTAGATGGAGAGGTAGAAGAAATTAGGGGATGATTAGCCTTAATCTCGCGACCGAGCATCTCTTCTAAACGTTGAATTGATTGGTTCTGGAGATTCAGCATATGAGTAAGTTCGGCGATTTCTTTATCCTTCAAACTATCAATTTTCCTATGTAGAGACTCTATTTCTTGCTCAGCTTTGAGATCGATATCAAGATCTTGCTTTGCTTTATCGCGATCGACTTCTGATTGACGGTTCTGACTCATGAGGATAAATGGTGTGGCATAAGCGGCTTGAAAGCTCAAAGCCAGATTCAGGAGAATAAAAGGATATTCATCCCAATGTTTAATCCAACTAATAATATTGAGAACAATCCATAAGCCCAACAAAAAGCTCTGAATAAGAATAAATCTCCACGAGCCAACTGTTGCGGTAACAATATCAGCAATCATTTCTCCTCTTGAAGATTGCGACTGTCTAGATTTAGGTGACTTTCCCATCGATTTAATAGTCCTATATACTATATACCTATATATTATATAAAAGTTGTCTGAGATACATACAGGCAAGAAGATCGAAACATAAAAGCCTGAGGGATTTTACAACGCTTTGCGCTCAAACCCAAACGAAAGAAATTCTTGAAAGTGTTACTTAGTAACGCTTTTAAGAATTTCTTTCGTTTGGGTTCATTTGATCGATAATTGCTGTATGTCCTAAGCAAAAAGATAAAAGAGCAATTGTAAAAAAGAGCTACCGTAAAATAATTTTTTTAAATCGTTTTTGGGTAATTCCTAACTTGTTCAAAAAGATCTAGACTGTTTTCTAGATTAGAAACTAGATTAGAATGTAGTACTAAAGCTGAGATAGGCGTTGCTTTCCATCGTCTATCTCAGAACATAGATCAAGGTGTATAGGGTTTATAAAATGTTGCAAGAGATTCAATTACCTGTTGTTGCAGATACGAAAAAATGGACTATTCAAGATAGCGAGACTCTGTATCGCATTGATGGTTGGGGGGAACCTTACTTCAGTATTAACGAAGCAGGGCATGTGACGGTTTCCCCTAAAGGCGATCGCGGCGGTTGTATTGACCTATTTGAATTGGTAAACGATCTGAAACAACGGGGATTGCGGTTACCCATATTGTTAAGGTTTTCAGACATCTTAGCCGATCGCATCGAGCGGCTCAACTCCACCTTTGCTAAGGCGATCGCCCGCTATAACTACAATGGCGTTTATCGCGGGGTTTTTCCCGTCAAAGTAAATCAACAAAGACAGTTAGTTGAGGAAATTGCCAAGTTTGGAAAACCCTTTCAATTTGGATTGGAAGCTGGCTCTAAACCAGAACTCCTGATCGCTCTTTCGACATTGCGTACCCCAGGTTCTCTTTTGATCTGTAACGGCTATAAGGACGCTGAATATATTGAAACCGCAATCCTCGCACGGAAATTGGGGCAGGATACGATTATTGTCATCGAACAGCTTGAAGAAGTGGAAATGATCATTCGCGCTGCAACTAAGTTGGGCGTTACTCCCGCCGTTGGCGTAAGGGCAAAGCTCCATGCTAAGGGCGTTGGACATTGGGAAGACTCCACGGGCGATCGCGCAAAATTTGGCTTGAGTATGTGGGAAATTCTGGAAACCGTCGAGCAGTTGGAAGCGGCGAATATGCTGGATTCGCTCCGACTGTTACATTTTCATATCGGTTCTCAGATTAGCAATATCAGTACGATTAAGGATGCTCTGCGCGAAGCGGGGCAAATCTACGTGCAGCTTGCAGCATTGGGTGCGCCTATGGGAAACCTCGATGTTGGTGGCGGCTTGGGCGTTGATTACGATGGTTCCAAAACTAATTTCTACGCTTCCAAAAATTACAGTATGCAGAACTATGCCTACGATATTGTGGCAGCAATTAAGGATGCCTGTGCGGAGAAAGGCGTACCCGTACCCACCCTCACCAGTGAGAGCGGTCGGGCGATCGCATCCCATCAATCGGTTTTGGTCTTTGACGTGGTCGGCATTAGTGGCATCCCCAACCAAGCGATCGAACCACTGAAGGAAGAGGAACATTTAATCGTTCGCAATCTCTTTGAAGCATTGGAAAATATCAATGAAAATAACTACCAAGAGATTTATCATGATGCGGTTCAATTTAACCAAGAAGCAATCAGTCTATTCTCCTTTGGCTATCTTACGCTCAAGCAACGCGCTAGAGTCGAGCGTTTGTTTTGGGAATGTTGCGATCGCATCCTCAAGGTAACCCGCAAACTCAATTACGTACCCGACGATCTTGAAGATCTCGAACGAGCCATGGCTCTTACCTACTATTGCAATTTCTCGGTATTCCAGTCTGCTCCCGATAGTTGGGCGATCGATCAACTATTCCCGATTATGCCGATCCATCGTCTCCATGAAGAGCCTATTTGTCGCGGTACGATCGCCGATCTTACCTGCGACAGCGATGGCAAGATCGATCGCTTTATCGATTTGCGCGATGTTAAGTCCACCTTAGAGTTGCATTCCTTCATTCACGAGGAGCCATACTATCTAGCGCTATTCCTTGGCGGAGCCTATCAAGAAATCCTCGGCGATCTGCATAATCTCTTTGGGGATACCGATGCGGTGCATATTCATGCCACGCCCACGGGTTACAAAGTCGAACATGTCATCAAGGGCGATTCAATGACTGAAGTTTTAGAATATGTGCAATACAATCGCGATGCCATGTTGGAGAATATTCGGCAAGAGACCGAGCGAGCGCTCCAAGAGAAGCAGATTACCCTCGATGAAGCCAGACTATTTCTCCAAAAGTACGAACATTGCTTGAACGGCTATACTTACCTCAGCTAATTCGAGTTAAGAAGGAAGATGCCCTTGATGCGTCTTCCTTCTTAACGATCGCGAAATGTACCGATCGCCTGATTGAGCGATCGCAATTCTTGCAAAATTTCTTGCAATAGGCGATTAGTCTCATTTTGAGCGGGTTCTTGCACTTGGATCGTCACCTGCTTCATTTTCAGGACATCTCGAGCAAACCTCGATACTTCGGTTGGATGAAACAACAAAGGATCGCGATCGCTATTGCGCAATTCTGGATTTAGTTTTTGCGGATCGTAGGGCAAGTTTAGCAATCCTTGATCGGGATCGGTATTGGCATAGCGATAAACCGAAGCCCGCGATCGCCCCAAGGCTTTTTGAATCGATTCCACATCCATTAACTCATAGACGCGATCGGATTTAAGGTCAGACGACGAAAAAGGCAGGCTCATAGCATTAATAAATAACTCATCCGTAGCTAGGCAAACTTAAAGATAAAACTCCAAAACTCTGAACGCACAACTCTGAACGCACAACTCTGAACGCACAATTTACATGAGTCACAGTTTTTGACTTTAGTTTTACGAACAGCCACTTAGTTATTATAGTCTTATTTTAAGTCTATTATTCTCATAAATAGAGAGACTGCCAAACCTTATGAGTATTCCAAAAACCCAAAGATGAGTTGCGGCGCGAAGCGCCGCCACTCATCTTTGGGTTTTTGATTTGTCCTAGCTATCTCTTACGTTGCTATAGCTACCGCCAGTCTTATTAGGACAAAATTAAAACCCAAAATCATGTTGTCGCGCTCCGCGCGACAACATGATTTTGGGTTTTATGTCCTGATACAGTTGGCGGTAGCTATACA
>NZ_LIRE01000040.1 GCF_001402795.1 Pseudanabaena sp. 'Roaring Creek' | reverse complement strand
AATTCCCAAAAGTGTAGCCACACTTTTGGGAATTGGTATAAGACATAAAACCCAAGAATTAATTGGCGGCGCGAAGCGCCGCCAATTAATTCTTGGGTTTTGATTCGTGAATTGGTATAAAACAAATCAACCCCAACAAAGATGAGTGTCGGCACTCATCTTTGTTGGGGTTGATCTAAGGGCGATCGCGGGATGGTTTGGGCTCAGGACTTGGTGTTCCGTTGGGGGTGGCGTTAGGGCTAGGTATCGCATCTGGTGTGGGCGATGCTGAAGGCGATGGAGAGGTAGAAGGCTGAGGATCGGGAATCGTAGGTATTTTAGAAATAACTTCCTCTGGATGGCTAGGGGGAATTCCTTCGCTGACGATAATATCTTCGATCACCGTTTTGACAATTGGAGCGGCTACCGTAGAACCAAAGGCATCAGAACCCACGGGTTCATCAATTACAGCGATGACGACGTAGCGTGGTTCTTTCGATGGGAAAATGCCGACAAAACTGGTAATCTTGGCATTGGCATAGCCGCCACCCGTAGAAGATGCTTTTTGGGCAGTTCCCGTTTTACCTGCCAGACGATACCCAGGAATGCGTGCGGGTAAACCCGTACCTTTTTCTACTACATCCGTCATCATTTCTAAGACCCGTTGTGTAGTTGCTGGGGAAATAACTTGGCGAGGAGTCGGTAACTTAGGCTGATAATATTCTTCACCTTCTTCGTTAATTAACCCCTTTACCACATGGGGCGTGAGCAACTTACCGCCACTAGCTAAAATCCCATGCAGTTGTACCATTTGAATTGGAGTTAGGGAAAACCCTTGCCCAAAGGCTGCGGTCGCGGGTTCAATTACATATTCGATGAATTGTTCTTGCGGTTTGAGCGTGCTGGGGGTTTCGGAAGGCAAGTCAATGCCTGAAATATCGCCTAAACCAATGCGCTCTAACCAACCATAATAGACCGATGGCTTCATCCGCTGGATGATATGCACCATCCCCACATTACTCGATCGCTGGAGAATTTGACTGATACTTAAAGGGCCAACAGCACCCACTTGTTCGTAGTCAAAGTTTGCCACTGGCCAGCCACCTATGGTAAGCGCCCCTTCGTCATTAAATACCGTATCGGGCTGAATCGCTCCCGATTCGAGGGCGATCGCAACATTAAGCGGCTTAAAGGTCGAACCAGGTTCGTAAAGATCGGAAACTGCCCAATTTTTGAAGAGTTTAACATCCGCCTCATAATAGCGGTTCGGGTCGTAGGTGGGCTCGGTTACCAAGGTAAGTAAACCGCCATCCCTAACATCCATGACGATCACGGCTCCACGCTTGGCACTAAACTTGACCATCTGTTGTTTGAGGATCTGTCTTGCCGTGCGCTGGATCCGCGAATCGATCGTCATTTGCAAGCTAGTGCGATCGCTATTGATCATGCCCGCAGGAATGCGATTGGGAATAAATTTGCCATTGCCATCCTGCTGCGCGACCGATGGTGCTTGATCCGTCCGTTCTAATAGTTTTTCTTGGCTGAGTTCGATGCCCGCTTGTCCTCGGTGATCGACATTTACATAGCCGAGGATTTCCGAGGCAAGATCCTGTTGGGGATAGAGTCGATGACGCTGCTGAATGAGTTCTAAACCGTCCAGTCGCAGGTTATAGATGCGATCGGAACTTTCTTCCGAGAGCCAGTACTCCACTTGAATGGAAGTAGTATCGCGGGTGAGAACGCTCAGCAGTTTGTCCACTGGGCGTTTGAGAATCGGGGCAAGTTTGGCAGCGATCTCTTCGGGCTTTTCTTTGTATAAATGGGGATAGGCAAAAAGGGTATAGACAGGGCGATCCAAGGCTAAAACTGCACCTTTGCGATCGGTGATCGTCCGTCGAGGGATAAAGGGTCGCAAAGTAAACATTTGCTGCCTTCTTGCCTTTTCCAACAAGTCCGACGAAGTAACGACCTGCAAATATACCAGACGCACCACTAGTCCCAGCATCGCCACCGCTAAAATTATCCAGATCAGCACGGTGCGCCGTTTGAAGAGATTGATAGTTGCGAGATCTCTAGGGAGGAAAGATGGGGTCATGGGCGTTTTTAGTCGAGATCTAGACAGAGTTGGCGGAAGCGATCGCCACGTTGCTCGAAGTTAGCAAACTGATCGAAGCTCGCACATGCAGGCGAGAATAGCACAGTTGGCAGAGGCTGGCTAGGGTGATTATGGGCGCGGCTATGGGCAATTTTGGCGGCCTGTTTGACGGCGCGTTCTAGGGTTTCCACGATCTCATAGTTTTTGAATCCTGCATCGTTGAGCATTTCGGCAAATAATGGAGCAGCCTCTCCAATTAATAAAACCGCGATCGCCCTTTGACGAATTTGCTCTAGCCATGCATCTGCATCTCCCTGCTTGGGTTGACCGCCAGCAATCAAAACCACAGGTGGTTTTACCGCTTTTAAGCCCACTTCGGCAGCATCGTAATTGGTCGCTTTACTGTCATTAATAAAGGCAATTCCCTCATACAAACGGATATGCTCCAGCCGATGGGGTACACCTTTAAATTGGGATATCGCAAAATCAATATGCTCGGAACTGATTCCTGCCAACTTCGCCGCCGCCACTGACATTAATAGGTTTTGGCGATTATGCTTGCCCAAAAGTTGCCAATGGGAAATCGGGAAAACGGCTTCTCCACGAAACTTGACCCACCCATCATTGATACAAATACCATCCGTATGGGCTTCCACAACTTGATTGTCAACCCCAGTCCAGAGGGCTTTTGGCCACATAGCTGCCCCAAATTTACATAGATTAGGATCGTTGCCATTGAGAATGATATGGGCTGAGCGATCGATCAAACTTGCCTTGATATTCCGATAGGCTTCAAGAGTATAGTGACGGTTCAGGTGATCGGGCGTGAAGGTAGTCCAGATCCCAATTTCTGGCAATACGGTTTGGGTAGACTCAATCTGATAACTACTTAATTCCGCAATAATCCAATCGGGTTGAAGTTGGTGTTGTAATACTTGCAAGGCAATTTCGCAAGCAGGAAAGCCAATATTCCCACAGGCGATCGCCTTTAGTCCCGCAGCCTGAAAAATTGCCGCCGTTAATGATGTGACCGTAGTTTTGCCATTGGTTCCTGTAATGCCCACCCAAGGAATATGTTTGAGATAGCGCCATGCCAGTTCGATTTCGCCAATGGTATCAAGCCCTAGGGATCTTGCTTGTTCAATTTCTGGACGATCCCAAGGCACTCCTGGGCTGACTGTCACAAGATCGATATTTTGCCCCGCTTCGATTAATTGAGCAAAGTTGGGGAAAGCACCAAGCTCAACGGTAATTCCTTCTGATTCTAAAGCTTGTTTCCTTTGTTCTAGGCTAGGACTGTTATTACTATCACTAACTGTCACCTGCCAACCATCAGCTTTGAGTAGTTTTGCAGCAGAAATTCCCGACTGTCCCAGTCCTAGTACATACGCTTGAGGCATAGCGATCGCTTGGTTTACAAGTTTGTTAAAAAGTTAATAATTAAGGATACAGGAACATGAGGCTTACTAAAATGGTTTGGGACTGCTATAGCAACTTAAGCGATAGCTAGATGAGTGGCGGCGCTTTGCGCCGCCACTCATCCGCCACTCATTTTTGTTTTTTATTTGACCTCTGCCAATAAATTGGCGAGACGCGGATATTGAGAAACCATGCCAAAGGTTTCAGGAGAAACCACATCGTAGGTAAAGTGGCGTTGAGCGATGCAAAAACGATCCCATTCGGCAACTTCGATACGGAATAGCTTGATAACTGCATCCACGAGAAACGGTGTTAGTTCAAATTGCCAACCAACTTTTAAATTTAAATATTCGCAGAACTGAACGATTAAATCCTGAGCCGTGAGACGTTGCATTCCTAATACTAATCGGGCAGGAGCTACGGGTACGGATGGCGCAGTCAGTAGGTAAGTGACAATTTGAGCAATATCGATCGCATGGACAAAATGGAAACTGCCATCGGTTTTTAAGAATCTGGCATAGGGCACATATTTCAGAATATCCTTGAGCCCCTTGGAAAGATGGGAGTAGGGCTTATTCTCTGCGCCGCCAAAGACGAGCGTGGGAAATACGGTAATGAGGCGATCGCGAATAATAGAATTTTCTAAGGTTTCCAAGCAGGCATGTTTAGATGCAATATAATTTGTCCCAAGTTCGCCAGCTTCAGGAATGATCTGATTGTGGGAATCAAGGATACTGGCGGTAGAGAAATAAATCGCCCGTTCGCACACCTGTGGATCGAGTGACGAAAATAGCTCAATTGTTTTATCGCGGTTAACCACAAAGGCTTCTTCTCCGCCCCAACCTGCGGCAGTACTCACGACAAACTCCATCGTGCGAAGCAGGGCTTTATAATTACCAATATTCTGCATTGAGTCTTCGATAATATGCACATTGGGGCGATTGCTTACATCAATTTGCAATTTGCGGCGATCGCGGACTAACAGATATAGGTCGTAATCAGTTTTTTCTAGAAGCATCTCGATCAGATAATGACCGACACAACCACTCGCACCCGTAATAAAAACTTTTTTTGACATTAAATTCAAATTGCTGATTGAAAATTACTCATTGAGCTATAGCGATCCTACCGCGCTTTGCGCTCAAATCCAAACCAAGAAAATTTTTGAAAGTGTTGCTTCGCAACACTTTCAAAAA
>NZ_LIRE01000462.1 GCF_001402795.1 Pseudanabaena sp. 'Roaring Creek' | reverse complement strand
TAGCTACTTACTTCCTTTAAAAAGCACAATTCTATTTTAAATGGTATTATGGCGAATTTGTGGATTGAAGGTGGTAGTCGCAGCGGGAAAACTGAGCTTTTGCGCCAGCAGTTTTGCCACTGGGTCGATCGAGATTTTGCCAGCCAGTCCAACCCTCAAGCAGCTTCCCAAAAGGTTTTAGTTTTTACCGTTGATGCCCAACGCAGGCGCAAGCTTAACGAAGAATTGATGCTGGCAACCCACGGACAATACCCCGTTACCGTGGTCACACCTCTGAGCTTTTTTCGCGATGAAGTTCGCTTATTTTGGACATTGCTCGTCAAGCAATTGGGGATAAAAGCCCAGTTTCCGCTCCTGTTAAGGGTTGAGAACGAGCAAGAATTAGCCAATATACTCTGGAAAGATCGCCTTGAAACAGGAACTCTCCAGATGGAGGGCATTGGGCGCGATCGCCTCGTGCGAAGACTGTTAGATCTCTTTCTCCTAGCTGCCTATGGCGGGCGCGATATCCGCGAAATCCCCAAGGTTTTAAATGCTGGGATCGAGACAATTCTCCCAGAAAATCATGAAGAGCTAGGGGAAAATATTGCCGAGCAATGGCAAGAGATCGGGGAGGCTTTACAGGAATGGCGGGGATATTGTTGGCAACGCGGTTTGCTGACCTATGGCATTATTACCGATCTATTCGGTCATTATTTATTGTCGAATTCGCAATATCAGCGCAAACTCCAACAGAGATTTCAATATGTCATTGTCGATCGCGCTGATGAGATGCCAGCGATCGCTTGCGATTTATGTAGATTGATCCTCGTTCAAGGCGCACAGGGCATCTTTACCTTTAATCCCGATGGTTTAGTCAGATTAGGATTGGGAGCCGATCCTCAATATTGGCAAGAACTCAAAGCTGAATGTGAAAACATCCATTTACCGCATTCTCAAACCACTTTGGGGGCTGACATCGCCGCCTCGGCGATCCAGCTAGTGAGCGAACCAATTTTGCAGTTTATGGAACCCTACACCACCCTACGTTCCATTGAATCGGTTTCTCGCGCCAAACTATTCCGTAACGTTGCCGAAACCATTGCCTCAGCGATCGCTTCTGGCGAAGTTAAGCCAAACGAGATCGCCATCATTGCCCCCGGTTTAGACAATATTGCCAACTATGCCTTAGTGGAAATCCTGCGTAAAAAAGAGATTAATGTCCATCCCCTAGACGATCAGCGCCCGCTATCTCATTCGGCACAGGTGCGATCGCTTTTAACCTTGCTTACGCTGGTCTATCCCAACCTTGGCAACCTTAGCAGCCGCGATCGCATTGCCGAAATGCTGGTGGTACTTACCGAAGCGATCGACCCCGTTCGAGCAGGAATGCTTGCCGACTATTGCTATGCGCCCCATCCCGAACGTCCGCAGCTCCTAGCCGCCGAAACCTATAACCAGTGGAACCGTCTCGGCTATGAAGCCACTCAAACCTATGAAAAATTGCGCCAATGGATCGAGCAGCAATCACCTAAAGATACGCCACTTTTATTTATCGATCGCGCTATTCAGGCTTTCTTTAAACCTCGCAAACTGAATTACGAACATACCGCCACCCTACAGGAATTGATCGAAACTGCTCAATACTATTGGCAATTAGGCTATCGGCTCGATCTCGAAGATGCGGTCATTCTCGAAAAGTTTATTCAACTCATTCGTCAGGGTACGGTGACGGCAAATCCCTATGCTCCCGATCTGCCCCAAAATAGCATCGTGCTAGCGACGATTTTTCAATATCGGATGGCTCGGCTTTCCCATCGTTGGCAATTTTGGCTGGATGCTAGTTCCGACCTGTGGTTGCAGGGAGGAGCCGCCTCTCTCTATGGTGCGCCTCTTTTTCTTAAGAATTGGACTGGAGAGATATGGACGATCGAACATCAGCGCGAGGCAGATCGGCAGCGGTTACAGCGGTTGATTAAGGATTTACTCGATCGCACTAGCGATCGCCTCTACCTCTGTCATAGCGAACTAAGTACCAACGGTCAGATCCAAAACGGAGTATTAAGTCCCTTAATCGAAATCAGCCAAGCGGTTTAGGCTAGGGATAGTTCACCTACGGCTTCAAGGCGGCTATATTTACCGATAGAGAGAAAAGATTCTTCTAAACTCTGGGCGACGGTCGGACTAATCCAGCCCAACTGTTTGAGCAGGTGGATAGAAACCGCATTTTTGGCCCGTTTCGATCCATCCATCACCTTAATCGCCAGCCCCAATCCTTCGCCAATGCGACCGATGCATTGCACGCCTTCCGCTCCCGATTTACTAACAATTTCGCCCCCAGTCAGCCGCATTAATTCCGTATCAAATTGACCATCCCCAGAAACCATATCAGGATGTCGGGTCATCGCGCGGGCAATGCGTTCTAAATGTAATTGATCGTGAGCTGATAGCTGGGCATACAGCCTTGCCAATTGACCGATTTCTAGGAGGTAGGTTGGCACACCACAGTCATCATGGGCGCAAATAAATTCCGCAGCAGGCATATGCAGCAAATCTGCCATAGTATTCAAGGCAAGTTTCTGCACGGGATGATGTCGATCCATATAGGATGAAATTTGCCAACCCTGTTGCTTGCAGATCGCGATCATGCCTGCGTGCTTACCAGAACAGTTGTGTTGCAGTGGGCTTTTTTGACATTCTGGTACTGGGCATTGCAAAGCGCTCGGCTCGACATCGCAGCGCCACAGAATGCTAAAAACCTGTCGGGCTTGGGCGATCGTCCCTTGGTGCGAACCACAAATTATGGCAAGGTCGGTTTCCGATAGGTTGAACTGCTCCTGTGCGCCACTAATCGAGACAGGCAGAGCTTGAATGGGCTTCAGACAAGAACGAGCAAAGGTTGTCGTCTGGGGATCGCCTGCTGCCGAGAGCACGCGACCTCTCGTATCAACGACAGCAGCTTGACAAGAGTGGCTTGATTCGACAATGCCCTCACGTAGCAATTGGACGGTAATTTTGTTAGCGGAGAAACGATTGCGCTTGCCAAGATTCATAATTTACTGCTTGAGGATCGCCATCATAATCCTACGGTAAGGTTAGGATATATATGAAGATATGTAACAATTGTAGATATTAATACATAAATAATTTCTAAATGATTTCTACAAGCACTGAACTGATCGCAGGTGAATATTGGCAGTGGCGCGACCAAAGGGTTTACTTTGTGAAGGCGGGGGCTAACCTTCAGCGTCCGCCCTTGCTCTTGGTGCATGGCTTTGGGGCTTCCACCGATCACTGGCGCAAAAATATTGCCGATCTCAGTCAAGAATTTGAGGTATATGCGATCGATCTGCTCGGTTTTGGGCGATCGCAGAAACCAGCTTGGGAATATAGCGGCGATCTCTGGCGCGATCAACTTGATGACTTTATTTCCACCCAGATCCAACGTCCCACGGTGATCGCGGGTAATTCCCTCGGTGGCTATGCTGCTCTGTGTGTTGCAGCCGATCGCCCGCAATCCGTGGCAGGAGTTATCTTACTTAATAGTGCTGGTCCTTTTACCGATACCAATCCCCTCGGCTCACAAAAAGTAAATCCACTCCAAAAGGCAATCTCTAAAACCTTGCAGGGGGTTTTGCGGCAATCTTGGGCAAATCAATTGCTATTTGCCTTTGTCCGTCAAAAATCTCGCATTCGCAGCACCTTAAATAAAGTATATCTAGATCGCTCCGCCGTTACCGATCAACTGGTCGAAGAGATTTATCGTCCATCCTGCGATGAAGGAGCCGCACAGGTTTTTGCTTCAGTATTTAGCAGCCCTCAAGGTAAAAAGGTGGATGAATTATTAAAGGCGATCGCAGTTCCCCTATTAACGATCTGGGGCGAAGGCGATCCTTGGATGAATTCTCGGTCTAGGGGAGCCAAGTTTCGCGAGTGTTACCCAGCCTTGACCGAACATTACATTCATGCGGGACATTGCCCCCATGACGAGAGTCCTGCGATCGTCAACCAATTAATCCGCGATTGGTATGCGACTACTTTATAAAGTAAAAACGCAAGTGCCTAAGTGGTTGAGCTTCGTGCAACCACTTAGACCAAATCACAAAATGGCGTAGCCATTTTGTGATTTTAAAACTCTTACTGGGTTTGGTTTTCAATTCCCAAAATTGTAAGCACACTTTTGGGAATTGGTATTAGGCATTTGTAGATGAAAAACGTCTCGCCAAGTTATTAAGAAACCCAATAGAGAGTTGCGGCGCTACGCGCCGCAACTCTCTAGATAACTGTAGCTATATTAATAACTTAGGAGGAATCGACAAAAACAACACGCCATTCCCCAGCCAAGGTTGAGTTTCTGGTAAAGATAAACCAATCAGTCCAGCCTTTTTGAGAACCAATACCCCTCTAGACTCCCCCCAGATAAGCATCTCAGCCCAAGTTGTCAGGTCTGGTTCATGTCCGATCATGCCTAGCGAAGCTTTGGATGGTTGTGGATGTTGGGCAAGCCATGCCGAGATTCCCTGTAACCATCTGTCGATATTCCCTTCGGGCGCAAGTTCTGTCTCTTGAGCCAAGGAACAGTTACCGAAAACATCCATAAAGATATCTGCGGTTTGTTGGGCGCGAACCAATGGGCTAGTTTGCAAAAGGTCAAAACGCAAACCCAAATCGTAGAGCCGCTTGGCGACCTGTTTAGTTTTTTTGCGCCCCTCATCGGTAAGAGGACGCTTGGTATCATCCTCAAGATAGTTTTCCCGCTCCTCCGCAATGCCATGACGAATGAGATAAAGACTAGGCATTGACTAAAGAACCTCCTAATCCTTCCAGCAGACCTGCAAAAAGGGCTTTGCCATCGGTTCCACCAAGAATTCCTTCTACAGCTCGTTCGGGGTGGGGCATCATTCCGAGGACGTTACCTTGTTTATTGCAAATACCTGCAATGTTTGCCAAGGAGCCATTCGGATTACTCTCATCGGTAACGTTGCCGATCGCATCACAATAACGGAGAACGATTTGATTCTGGTCTTCTAGCTCCTTAAGGGTATCCGTATTAGCAAAGTAGCAACCTTCACCGTGGGCGATCGGCAAAGCAATGATTTGCTGTTGTTGGTATTTTTCGGTAAATATTAAGTCATTGCGCTCAACCCTTAGCGGTACGCGATCGCAAATAAAATGTAAGTCGCGATTGCGAACTAACGCTCCTGGCAGCAGCCCCGACTCGGTCAAAATTTGAAATCCGTTACAAATGCCGATGATGTATTTACCCTTTGCCGCATGTTCCTGTAACGAACGCATTACTGGTGCAAATCTTGCGATCGCACCGCAGCGGAGGTAATCACCATAACTAAATCCCCCAGGCACGACGATCGTATCGCAATCGCTAATATCGGTTTCGGTATGCCAGATCAGCCTTGTGGGTTGCCGCAAAATACCACTAGTAACCGTAGCAACATCGCGATCGCAATTAGATCCAGGAAATACCAGAATGCCAAATTTCATCTCTATGACTCCTGAGCGATCGGGGTTAACTCAAAACGATAATTCTCAATTACAGGATTTGCCAGTAATTTATCGCAGGTTTCATCTAACTTTTGCGAAGCCTCCGCTTCATCGGCAGCATCAAGGATAATTTCGACATACTTGCCAATGCGAACAGAATCAACGTGATAATCCATTTGCTTAAGTGCCGACTGTACGGCAGTCCCTGCGGGATCGAGAACCGATGGACGTAAGGTAACAAATATACGGGCTTGATACTTCATGCGGGGTGTCAAATATTTAGATGCGATATTTAGATGTAATCGATAGATACAGTATTCTTCAATATTTATACCAAGTTAAGAAATGGCATGGCCATTTCTTAACTTGGTATAAACCCAATAAGAGAATGGTGGCACAAAGCGCCGCCATTCTCTTATTGGGTTTTATAGATAATTCAAATAAAAACTACAGCTTCGACTTCGCTCAGCTAGCTTACACCGAGGGCTGAGCGAAGTCGAAGCCCGTCTACAAGTTATTTAAAACAACTATA
>NZ_LIRE01000461.1 GCF_001402795.1 Pseudanabaena sp. 'Roaring Creek' | reverse complement strand
GGCGGTATGCTCTCTGTCTTTTTATTATGCCGAATTACTTATTGTTAATCCGATTGATCGCGGCAAACATCTGACTATCGGAAATTATCTGCTGGCGTTGTTTTAATTTAAACTTTTCAACGCGATCGCCTAGGGTTTGGGCTGTCATTAACCCATCGTCCTGCGTGACCTGCCAATTAAACAGTCGGTCTAATCCTTCTAAGGGGGCAAAGGAAACATTTTTGTCGGTAAATCGTAGCAACTGCATACTACCGCCACCGATCGCAGGGGTATTTTGTTGCATGTCTAGAAGCATCTGTTGAGCTGGAGATGTAGCGTTAGACTGATTGTTGCCGATCAATACCTGTGCTTTCAAACAGTCTGGATTTAAAGAAAACATTGCACCTGCGATCGCCAACAATCCCACAAACTTTAATGAAGCCATTTGTTTTTCCTGAAATTTTACATGGTGAATATCAACATGAACCATTTCGCCAACCCCATTACTGAATTTAGCATCCTTATTCCTTAGACATTGCTAAATGTCAGAAAGTTCATATATAGCTACAGTCACTTGAATTAGGACAAATCAAAACCCAAGAATTCATTGGCGGCGCTTCGCGCCGCCAATGAATTCTTGGGTTTTATGTCCTAGTACACTTGGCGACAGCTATAAGTATCTAGATGTAATTAAATATAAAACCTAAAAGCTATAGCGCTCGCTGCACGCGAGCGCTACAGCTTTTGACTCCGTTTTTTTGATTATGTCCAGCTACTTATCGTAATTCTAAATTATTTATGATTTTGATTTTGTAAAAAGGCATACCCTTTGGGCTTGCTCTTGTATAGCTGTCGCCACTCGCATTAATACCAATTCCCAAAATGGCGTTGCCATTTTTGGGAATCTCAAAACCTTACTGGGTTTGGTGTTTAATTCACAAAAGTGTTGTCACACTTTCGTGAATTGGTATAAGAGGAGAAGGCTGGCGCTTTGCGCCAACCTTCTCCTCTTGTTTTTTGTCATATAGTTGTTTTAAATAACTTGTAGACGGGCTTCGACTTCGCTCAGCCCTCGGTGTAAGCTAGCTGAGCGAAGTCGAAGCTGTAGTTTTTATTTGAATTATCTATA
>NZ_LIRE01000460.1 GCF_001402795.1 Pseudanabaena sp. 'Roaring Creek' | reverse complement strand
GACATAAAACCCAGAAGAGTGTTGCGGCGCTTCGCGCCGCAACACTCTTCTGGGTTTTGTTTTTGTCCTAACATAACTGGCTACTGCTATAAAACCCAAGATCGTGTTGCCTCGCTCCGCGAGGCAACACGATCTTGGGTTTTATGTTCTGATACAGTTGGCGGTAGCTATACCTTAGTTAATAGAAAATCCCTTAGCTGCTTAAATCTATAAACAATAGCGATCGAATAAGGTAGGGAAGAATCTTTAAGTCTGCTCTTAGTAAGTCTGCTCTTAGATTTAGGAGCACCGATTAATTACCTAGAAACTCTTTAAGAGCCCCAAGGTGTTTAGGACAAGACGCTTGGACGCTAGCCCCAATTAGGAAACCTGTATAATTTTTCAACTTTTCAAGTTTATCGGCGGGAATAGAATTTTTATCGCCTGCACTGTCAAATGATTTCTCAAGTTCCTCGAATAGCTGTTTGAAAGTGTATTTGCCACTATCCATTGCTTTGCAGGTTTCTTTCTCAACGATAGTGACGTACTGGATACCCTTAGTTGCCTCGTACATTTCGGCGTACTCAGGGCTAGCCTTGGCAGCAGCATCAATTTTTTGAGTTGCTTCTGAAACTGTGGAGCTAGAGTTAGGAGAAGTGGAAGGACTGGCGCTAGCGGAAGCGGAAGGGCTAGCGCTAGGAGAAGCCGAAGGACTGGCGCTAGCAGAAGCGGAAGGGCTAGCACTAGGAGAAGCCGAAGAAACTGAAGGATTAGAACTGGGAGAAGCTGAAGCTGACGGTGATGAAGTTGTTGCGCTGGGTTGCTGACAAGATGCCAATGCCAATGCTACGGAAATTGGCAGTAGTAAACCCTTAGCAAATTTTTTAATCATATTTTGAATTTTCAGGTTAAGTTCATCGACTTAATGATAATACGTTGACAATGTTTTACATATAGTAATTTTTGCTTCAACTTAATCTGTCAAAGGTAGTCCTAATTCATCTACAAACTACGATCTAAGGAATTGGACATGATTACAATCTATAGCTGTCTCCAAGTAGATCGAGAGATAACACCTATTTATGAAAGTTTGACAATAATTTTGCGAACTAAAAGCTAAACCTCGCAAGGGTTTTCAAGTTACAGTAATTATTGATCGAACGAACCACAAGGAAATTTTTGAAAGCCTTGCTAAGCAGGGCTTTCAAAAATTTCCTTGGTTTTTGTTTGAGCGCAAACAGCTGTAAGAAATGGCTACGCCATTTCTTACTTTGGTATTAGGGACTTGCTATAAATTAAAGTACCCGTGGCTTCGACTATGCTCAGACAACATTAGCTGAGCGCAGTCGAAGCTAGATAATGCTAGATAAAATGGTGGGACATTTTTTATCCACAAGAACCTTAGCTATTTACTTAACGTCAGTTTGAGTTAAGCTGGCAAATTTTAAAAACCCAAAGATAAAAGCCTTGCTAAGCAAGGCTTTTATCTTTGGGTTTTGAGAAAGGGTTTGCGTAGTAAACCCTTTCTCAAAACCCGTTTCAAATTATCCAGAACTGATGTTACTTCGCTGTGGTTACTTTTGTTGATAAAGATGGAGTAATACCTGAGGGCAAATTTAACCACTTAGTCAGGGCATTGGCGAGTAGGGTATCGATCGCGTATTTACCTCCGCCGTAGATAACAAAAAATGCGAAGGAAACGGCATAAATTGATGACAATTCAATGGATGGAATCGAAAAACCACCAATCAAGATGTGGTGATAGTTTGCCACAAGCATGGTTGCAAATAAACCTAATGCTGCTGGTCTGGTAAATAGACCGAGCGCTAGCAATGGTGAAGCGATTACTTCGGTGAAGGCAGCACAGTAGGCAAAGAAAATTGGGAATGGCAAACCGATAGCCTGAACATAGGCTTCGGCAAAGCTAGGAATGTCAGCCAGCTTATCAAAACCGTTATGAATCATGACCGTACCAAGAACAACCCTTAGCAAAAGCAGGGAGGCTTGCGTTAACGATACAGGTGCAGAGTCAGAACCGAGGAGAAGACGTACGATTGATGCCACGATACGAGTTGTGTTGTTCATTTCAGCACATTGCCTAACAGGTTGATTAATAAAACTTAAAAGATTGCAATAATTTATGACTTATATACATTAATCTTAACATAAGCTTTTGGAATGGCAATGATTCAAACCCTAATAAGTATTGATAGGCATGAATCTTTCCTCCCTTGGGCTTTGAATAATGGGCGAAAAGTTTTGCCAAACATTAGACATTTTCCTAGACATTTTCGTTGTGCTACGATCGCAAGCTAAGCAATATTCATGTATTGCATACAACATTAAAAATCTAAATTTTTAGAGCGAAGCTTATGTCTGCCTTGCCTGCTATTGCTGTTCTTGCAATTCTGATTCTGGTTCACGAACTCGGTCACTTTATGGCGGCTCGCGTACAGGGCATCCATGTCAATCGTTTTTCGATTGGGTTTGGTCCTGTGTTGTGGAAATATCAGGGTAAACAGACAGAATATGCACTGCGGGCGATTCCTCTAGGGGGATATGTTGGCTTTCCCGATGATGACGAGGAAAGCGATATTCCTGCTAACGATCCGAATTTGATGAAAAATCGACCCATTATGGATCGAGCGATCGTAATTAGTGCGGGAGTAATTGCCAACTTTGTATTTGCTTACTTAGTTTTATTAGTCATGACTTTAAGTGTTGGCATTGGTACGGTCGATCTACCTGGTGTCAGAATCACCAAAATAATCGAGCCCAATGCGCCAGCAGCTATAGCAGGATTAAAATCTGGCGATATTGTTTTGTCAGCCAATGATATTAAGTTTGATACTAGCCTCACGACTCTGGATCGGTTTCAATCCCTCATTGCCAAAAATGCCAATCAAGCAGTCGATCTCGTAGTGGATCGACAAGGACAAACGCTCCAGTTCCCGATCGTGCCCGATGGGGAAACTGGCAAGGGAAGAATTGGCGTGAGATTGGACTTTACGGGTAAGCCCCATCGTCGTGCTGTGCATAACTTTGCTGAAGCTATTGACAACGCGACCCAAAGCTTTGAGCGTTTAGTGGTGATGACTGTCCAAGGCTTGAAACAACTAGCAACCAATTTCCAAAATACGGCTTCGCAACTATCAGGTCCTGTAGCGATCGTGGCAATGGGTTCGGAATTAGTTAAGTCCGATGCGGCAGCCCTCTTTGATTTCACTGCGATTATCAGTATAAATCTCGCCATTATTAATATCTTGCCTCTACCAGCCCTCGATGGCGGTCAATTAGTATTTCTCGCGATCGAGGCTTTGCGTGGTGGTAAACCTCTCCCTGAAGATTTACAAAATAATGTCATGCAGGGGGGATTAGTCCTACTTCTTGGCTTAGGCGTAGTCATGATTTTCAAAGACTCCTTTAACTTGCTACAACAAAGCGGCTTAAGCCCTCTATAAGCTTCATTCCTCTATCAGCTTTTTAAAGTAGTGATAAGTGATGCGTGGCTCCGCCACGCATCACTATTTATTAGATTTATTCTTCTACTACCTTCCCACTAAAGAAATAGACATATATAGCGACAGTCACTTGAATTAGGACAAATCAAAACCCAAGAATTATAGATAATTCAAATAAAAACTACAGCTTCGACTTCGCTCAGCTAGCTTACACCGAGGGCTGAGCGAAGTCGAAGCCCGTCTACAAGTTATTTAAAACAACTATA
>NZ_LIRE01000459.1 GCF_001402795.1 Pseudanabaena sp. 'Roaring Creek' | reverse complement strand
GCCACAGGTATATCAGTAGCCAGTTAACAAAAACAAAAACAAAACCCAGAAGAGTGTTGCGGCGCGAAGCGCCGCAACACTCTTCTGGGTTTTATGTCTTAACTTATTTGGCTATAGCTATACTTTAATTACATAGCAAGTCCCTTATACTGATTTCCAGTTCATAAAAATTTTTTTGCGATCGCATTTGACATATAACTCAATTTGAGCGATTATAGACAAGCTGATAAATTATTTAAGTTTTTTCAGTGGTTAGGGGCTATAGCGCAGTTGGTAGCGCATCTCAATGGCATTGAGAGGGCCAGCGGTTCGAATCCGCTTAGCTCCATACTAAAATAGGGAGAACGCATTGCGTTCTCCCTATTTTCTTGTGACAAGAATTTCTATGTATCAACTAACGTCCAGTGCTTTAGCGGCGATCGCTTTTTTTGTTGTTTCGGCAACTACCCCACCCATCGTAGAGGCTCAGACCCCAGCAATTCGCGCTTATCAACCCAAAGCTACTGAGACGGCTAGAAAATCCCAAATCCAAGATCAAATGCAAAAGGCGAATCCCAGCCGATTCGATCTCCAGAAATATCCTCTTACCGAAAGCAATGCTCCCCATTGGCAAGACTCTCTATGGGCGCTCGGCGTATTAGCACCCGAAAAAGATTATGCCGCGCAAGCCCTAGAAAATGTCTTGCAAATGACGACAGCCCCCAATCTCAGCGATCCGCAAAAAGGGATTATCGATACGGCGATGCAGGTGGGCATGGAATTATATCGGATTAAGCCTGCAGTTTATGGCAGACTGCAACAGTCTTTTTTAAACACTGTGAACTCCAGCAATGACCCCCAATGGGTCGCCCTATCCCTAGCAGCCCTAGCAAAGACAGGTCAAGATATCCCCAATTCTTCAATGGCAAAACTAAGTCTGAGGGTGCAACAACGCTTTCCCAATTGGTCGCAAGATCTATACTTGAGAAATACTTTACAAGCGGTTCTAGGCGATCGCCAACTCAATGAAAATACACTTCCCAATCTCTCTGACCTCTTAAAATGGCAAATTGCACCGCAACAGGCTCATATGTACGTGCTCTGTCGCCCCAATCGCGATGTATTGTGTGTGGCGATTCTTAAAGATCGCAATGGTAAATTTGTCATGCAGGGCAAGCAACTATGGTCAACCCCCTTGCTACTGCAATCCCTGCGCAATCTTGACTGGTACTTCACCAACGGGCGGACTCCGCAAGGGATTTACCGTATGGAAGGGGTCTCATTACAGCCCGATGACGAGGTGTTTCACGCTTACGGACAGTTTTCGCTGGTGAATCTATTCGTCCCTTTTGAGGATGGTGTTAACGCATTCTTACCCAATCAAAAAGGTAAATTCGCAGGCAATCTCCAAGCTTACCAAGCCCTCTTACCTCCTTCGTGGCGTAAATATACCCCGATCCAGCAGACCTTTTGGGCAGGTAATGTCGGGCGATCGGAGTTTCGGATTCATGGCAGTGGCGCAGCGATCGATTTCTTCCAAAGTAAGGCGATGCTGGTCAATCCCCAAAATTTTGATTGGAATGCCTCATTGGGATGTCTTTCCGCCCTAGAAATTTACGATAAGCGGGGAATCTTGATCGAGGCAGATATGCCGAAGATTCTTGATGCCTTAAATACCGTTGGCAAAGGCAAGGTAGATGGCTATTTAGTAGTTGTCGATGTGCCCAGCACCACCAATACCCCCATCACCCTCGCCGAAATTGCCAAATATCTATAGCAATTCTATTTCATTTATGAGAAAAATATAGCTTCAACGTTGCTCAGCCATCGGCATACGATGGCTGAGCAACGTTGAAGCCTCTCACAACTAGCTTAGGATTCCTATATAAATTTCTATGGAATCAAGCGGACAGTTGGAATGAAACATCCCCAAGAATAGGGATCGCGAGGGTTTGTTGCATAGGCTGAAACTACAGGGTAACTGCGATTTTGCTCTTTGCACGCATCTTGAACAGAAATAGAATAGCGATTATTTCCCGAAAAACAACGCCATCCCCAAGCAGTACGCTCTACCAAGTCTGCTTTCGATCCTCCCCACCTTTGTCGGCAGTATTGATTGAGGTCAACACCACTTATACGAACAAAATTAGAAGGTTGAGCATCCACATCTTGCCCATTCATAGAAACTGTCGAACCAACTAAAACAGACACTAAACTTAATGATGCCCAAAACTTATTCATTAACTTATATCCAAATATAATCGCTCAATAAACTGGCTTTTTTCAGTATAGTCTTGTTTTCTTGATTTAGTCAAAATTTTTACTTCTACTCTAAACCCGCGATCGCTTGATCCCCATTAAATGATATTTTGAGAAGCAGTTAGCTTTATATGCGATCGCAAAAAAAGTTAAACTCTTATAGTTTGACCTACTGCATTTTCTTGCACGTCATTTCATTGCAAATTTTTTAGATTCTAAGTTAAGAGGCTGGAGTAAACAGCAAGCATGGTAACAACCGCAGAGAAAGTATCAGTCGGGCGCATCACCAAGATCATCGGTCCTGTGGTCGATGCCGAATTCCCCAGTGGCAAAATCCCCGAAATTTATAACGCCGTTGTCGTAACAGGCAGAAACTCCGCAGGACAGGACATCAATGTCACCTGCGAAGTACAACAATTACTAGGTGATAACCAAGTACGTGCTGTAGCGATGAGTACCACTGACGGTATCGTTAGAGGTATGGATGTAACCGATACAGGCGCACCGATTAGCGTTCCTGTCGGTCCTAACACCCTTGGTCGGATCTTCAATGTATTAGGCGAACCTATTGATGAATTAGGGCCTGTTACCACCGAAGAAAAATTCCCCATTCACCGTCCATCCCCTGCCTTTACATCTCTCGAAACCAAACCTAGCACCTTTGAAACGGGTATTAAGGTAATTGACCTTCTCGCTCCCTATCGTCGTGGTGGCAAAATTGGTCTATTTGGTGGTGCTGGTGTCGGCAAAACCGTATTAATCCAAGAGTTAATCAACAACATCGCGAAAAAGCACTCTGGTGTGTCGGTGTTTGGTGGTGTAGGCGAACGCACCCGCGAAGGTAATGACCTCTACCATGAAATGAAAGAATCGGGCGTACTTCAGTACCTCGCTCTCGTTTACGGTCAAATGAACGAGCCACCTGGAGCGCGTATGCGTGTTGGTCTAACCGCTTTGACCATGGCTGAGTACTTCCGCGATGTGTCCAAGCAAGACGTATTGTTGTTCATCGACAATATTTTCCGCTTCACTCAAGCGGGTTCTGAGGTGTCGGCACTACTCGGTCGGATGCCATCGGCTGTAGGTTATCAACCAACTCTTGCCACAGACATGGGTGCTTTGCAAGAACGGATTACCTCAACCACCGAAGGTTCAATTACTTCTGTACAAGCCGTGTACGTACCTGCGGATGACTTGACCGACCCCGCGCCTGCAACCACCTTTGCCCACCTTGACGCAACCACCGTTTTGTCCCGTGGTTTGGCTTCTAAGGGGATTTATCCTGCGGTCGATCCTCTCGATTCCTCTTCGACCATGCTGCAACCAGGTGTAGTTAGTGACGAGCATTATCGTGTTGCTCGCGGTGTCCAATCAATTCTTCAGCGTTATAAAGAACTCCAAGACATCATCGCGATCTTGGGTCTAGATGAACTTTCTGAAGAAGATAAGTTGGCTGTAGCCCGTGCCCGTAAGATCGAGCGCTTCTTGTCTCAGCCCTTCTTCGTAGCTGAAGTATTTACTGGTTCGCCTGGAAAGTACGTCACCCTCGAAGAAAGCATCAATGGTTTCGATCGCATCCTTAAGGGCGAACTTGACGACCTCCCCGAGCAAGCTTTCTACCTCGTTGGCAACATCGAAGAAGCGATCGCTAAGGCTGAAAAGTTAAAGGCTGGTAATTAGGTATTTTGGCTATTAGCATTTAGCTGCTAGCGTTTAGCTCATCAAAAGCTAACAGCTAACAGCTAACGGCTAATAGCCCAGAAGCTAATAGCTAAAAAAATAACCAAATATTTTAAAAAATGACCCTAACTGTAAAAGTAATTTCCCCAGATCGGACGATTCTGGATACTGTCGCAGAGGAAGTGATTTTACCTAGTTCCACAGGGCAATTGGGTATTTTGACCGATCACGCTCCTCTGATTTCGGCGCTTGAAGTAGGTGTGTTACGTCTACGTAAAGACAAAGCTTGGTCGGCGATCGCTCTTACGGGTGGTTTTGCTGAAGTTGAAGAAAATGAAGTAACTGTGCTAGTTCGTAGTGGCGAATTAGGTAGTGAAATTAATTCTGACGAAGCGCGTAAAAAGTTGGAAGAAGCCGAGCAAGCTTTAGCTGGTATTAAGGCTGAAGATAAGCAAGGCAAGATTCAAGCTGAGCAAAATGTGAGAAATGCTCGCGCTAGATTGCAAGCTACTACTGCTATTTAATATGCAGGATGCATTTTAGCTGTCTCAGATAAAATATATCCTGTCACAATCAAAAAAACTAAACTTTGATTGGGCTTTGATAGCAAATCAAAGCCCGGTCAAAGTTTTAAAGCTTATCCTTCCGTAGAAAAACTATAGCAATTAGACTTGAAACTGAAATAAACAAAAGCAGTAGCAAATAGAAAACACCATTAAAGCCACCTAGAACACCAATCTCCAAGCCATTGACACTATCGTCAGATCGTGACAGATGATAAACCCTCCGTCAGAAGCTCTTTTTGCCAATCCCCCCAAATATGCCGTTTAATTGCTTATATTTTAACAGCATATTACTAAGGGCTCTGAAATTTAGATGATCGCGCCGTTAGCCAAGTCTGTAAATCAGCCAAATTACTAAAATCTAAAATCGCTTCGCTTAATTCCTCAAGCAGGGTTAAAGATAAACCTGAAATTGAAGCCCGCATCTCGTCAGATAAATTACCAAACCGCTTAATCAAAATTCTGACGACGAGGTTAATTGCTTCTTGCTTACGTCCTTGCTCATGCCCTTGCCTTATTCCTTGCATACGCCCTTGTATACGTCCCTGCTTTACTCCTTTAGCTTTAATTTCTCGATAAACTCTTGTTTCTTGTAACGTGATACCCAGCATAGCTTCTACCTCTTTTTGACTTAATGCTTCAAACTTGTAGACCATGATTGTCGTCACCATTTCTATTATGGCGCGACTTGATGATTGGTCAACAGTTCTTTTTAATAAATACCTTGCTTCGGCTGGCGCTTGGATTTCGTCAACCGTAGTTAAGACCATTAGCGCTACCCATATCGGCAACTCACGAATATTTCCTAACTCATTCAAATATATACGATGGACTTGCTCAGAATTAAGCAATGCTCGATATGGATGAATTTTGCCTTGTTCTATCGATCTCGATGGATAAATTATGACCGTTTGCCAGTCGCTAAACCTATGCCGATTTCGATAAAAATACAACAAAGATTCGGCAAATACCCTTTCGTAAAGTTGTTCGTCTTTTTGAAACTGAACCTCACAAAAGTAGACAATACCATCGGCTTCATTAGGTAAAAATACACCATCAATCTCAAATTTCGGCTCCTTGACTGCGACTGAGTCAAAGCGATATACATCAGCATTTGGTGGTGGCGATGGCAAAAGTTGAAATAATAGGGGCGGAAATTGTTGGAATAGTTTATAGAAGATGGAATCACGCCGCATTAAATATGATCCTAAACTGCAAATTTTTTATTATTCGATGGGTGTAGCTAAGATCTTTTTGAGTGCAATTAAGCCTTTTTTAAGTTGCCGCGAAACAGTTACAGCGCTAATTCCTAGGGTTTCAGCGACTTCACGATGGGTAAATTCTTTTAAAAATACAAACTCCACCACTTCACGGGTGCGATCTTCTAACAGATCGAGGGCTTGCTGGAGGCGAATATTGTCCTCTTGAGCCAGTTGAAAACTTTGATATTTATGATCGGTGACCAGATCGCCGATCGAGGTGCTGCTATCCTCACTTTGATCGATGGGTGTATCGAGGCTAATAGGCGATCGGTTTTGACAGGCAAGTTTGATGTCATACCATTCAGTGACAGTGATGCCAAGGTGATTGGCTATTTCTTGGCTTGAGGGTTCGCGTCCTGTCTCAGCCCGTTTGGTACGAATAATTTTGCAACCTTGATTATAGGTTGCTAGCCAAGCGCGAGGCATTCGTACCGTAGGACTTTTATCCCGCAAGTAATGTTGGATTTCCCCCTTGATGTAGGGTACGGCAAAGGAACTAAAGGCATTTCCCTTACTGACATCAAAACGTTCGATCGCATTAATTAGCCCAATCGAGCCGACCTGCATCAGATCTTCAAAGCTTTCTTGGCATTGATTTTTCCAGTGATATGCTTCACGGCGCACTAAGCCAATATTTAGGTTTACGAGTTGGTTACGCAGCTTGATCGATGGTTTGGAGCGATAGGCTTGCAAAATTTCTAGAGTTTCTTGCTTTTTGGAGATCGTGATTTGGGAATCCATTTCTTCGGATTCCTTTGGTTCGTTGCGACTATCTAAATACTTCCTTTGCAAAAAGTTCTCTAAGTGCTGATAGATGATTAATTGGGCGAATTCGGAAAAATTGGGATTTGTTTCAGGATTGAATTGACTGAGGGCCTTTTTAAAGCCTTGCTTACCTACTTCTAGTAATTCGCGATCGCTCGAACGCCTTTCGCCAATTCTTTTATTAGATACCCGACGTTCGCTGGTTTCTGTGCGATCGCCCGATCGCCTTTCGCCAATATTAGTTTGATTGATGAGCGAGATTGGTAAAGAAGCGATCGTTTCGCGAATTATGCCCATATGAATCTCAACTAGCTGATGCAGTAAGGATTCAGAAGGAGAAAACCGATACCCCCGCAGAAGTTTCGCGATATTTTCATTGTTTAGGCTATTTTCATCTAATTGCATAGGACAAACATCCTCAATGATGCAAGCAGCTAGAAAATATGCCCAATACATTAGAGGAGAACTTTGCATACATGTGCTTGATACCAATAGCTGTCAATGGCACATAGATTAGGTTACGTTGTTTGACCTTTGCCCCTAGCCCTGAGGCTAATCTGGGACTCCATGAGAATAATACAATCTATATCTTTATATCCAATTTCTTTTATTGTCTAAAGATTCTGTCCTAAGACAATTATAAGATTCTCATATCGTTGCAGCCCCCTAGATTATACATTCAACTACGGATTATCACCACGAAAGAATGTAATGATTAGATTAACATAACTATCACTTCATCTCCTACGGGTACATAAGTTTGATTTATTCGCATTACTGCGAGAGAGTTTACCCCGATCGCACTAATTAAGTTGCCAGAACTGTAATTGGAGACGGGTTGAAAGGTGGGGATTCCTTTGGGATAGGTTAATTTTCCCCAGAGATAGGTCTCACGTCGCCCTTGAGAATTAAGAGCTTCCGTGGTGCAAGCGGTAATAAATTGAGGCTGCCAATAGGTTTCACGCGCACCATTTAACTTAGCGATCGCACCGCGAATAAATCTCCAAAAACTCATCATTGCGGAAACTGGATTTCCGGGAATTCCAAAATAAACAATTCTTTCCTCACTTCTATTCACACTAAGAGAGTTTGTGAGGGAAGCTATGGTTAGAGGTTTTCCTGGTTTAATGGAAACTGACCTTACGTGGATATGGGCACCTAGTTTTTCCAGCAATCCATCTATATAGTCGTAATCACCAACGGAAACCCCACCTATGGAAATAACCATATCGCTAGTGGCGATCGCCTTTTTGATAGCGATTTCTAATTCTTCTCGGTGGTCGGGGACTGTGCCAAAGGGAATGGCGATCGCCCCTGATTGAGCGATCAGAGCGGATATAGCATATAAATTGGAGTCAATTATTTGTCCTAAGTGAAGTGGAGCCGAACTATCAAGGCTCACAAGTTCGTTCCCTGTGGAAATAACGGCAATTCGTGGCTGACGATAAACTTTTACCCTTTGACATCTTGCCGAAGCTAAAGCACCGATTTCTGTAGGGGTTAATTTACTCCCTGCTGACACCAAAGTTGTGCCTGCGGTCATAAATTCACCTTTACGACGAACATATTCACCTTTAATCGGTTTAATTAGAAAGTACAAAATATTGCCAATAGGTTCTGTATCTTCCTGCATGACAACGGTATCCGCGCCAATGGGCAACATTCCTCCCGTGAAGATGCGGATGCATTCGCCTTTTACTAGGGGTTTAGCGATCGCCATTCCTGCTGGGATTTCATCGGCAGCGATCCTTAACTGCAATCTTTCCTGAAATTCCTGCTGAAATTCCTGCTGAAATTTCTCCTGAAATTTCTCCTCTAGATCTGCATAACGAAAAGCGTAGCCATCCATCGCGGAGTTGTCCCAATGGGGAAAGTCCAAGGCGCTATGGACATCCTCTGCTAAAATTCGGTTCAGAGCTTGGGATAGGGGGATAATTTCACTATCGCTTTGCGGATCGAAAGGTTTTACCAAACTTAAAGCGATCTCCTCTACTTTGGCGACTGGAAGCATATTCATAGAAGTTTTGGGGGGTTTTTAGGAGTTCTTGAGAGTTTTGGGGAGTTCTTGGGTTTTGCGATAAAATTTGTCTATGCGTATAGATATTGTCACCCTTTTTCCTGAATTTTTTACTTCGCCGTTGCAAACAAGCTTGCTTGGTAAGGCGATCGCCAATCAGATTGCCGAGGTGCACCTGACCAATCCCAGAGACTTCACCACCGATAAGCACCATCGCGTTGACGATGAGCCCTATGGCGGCGGCGTGGGCATGTTAATGAAGCCAGACCCGATTTTTGCAGCGGTGGAGTCATTGCCGATTTTGCCTAAGCGCGAAATTATCTATCTGACTCCGCAGGGTGAAACGATGAAGCAAGAAATGTTTAAGGAGCTAGCCAATTACGATCAGCTAGTCCTCATTTGTGGGAGTTATGAAGGAATTGACGAAAGGGTATGCGAGCATTTAGTCACTCGCGAAGTCTCCCTTGGAGATTTTGTATTGACCTGTGGTGAGATTCCTGCACTAGCGCTAATTAATGGCGTTGTCCGTTTGCGTCCAGGAACAGTGGGGAAGGAAGATTCGCTTAAGTTTGAGAGTTTTGAGGATGGATTGCTGGATTATCCGCAATACACCAGACCTCCAGTATTCCGAGGTTGGGAAGTTCCCGAAGTATTGCGATCGGGCAATCATAAATTAATTGCGGAATGGAGAAAGGAACAACAAATTCTCCGTACCCAACAGCGTCGCCCCGATCTTCTATAGTATTTGTCAGGTAAGTATAGTTAAAGAATAAAACCCAAAATAGTGTTGCCGCGCGGAGCGCGGCAACACTATTTTGGGTTTTATGTCCTGATACAGTTGACGGCAGCTATACATCAGTATAGTTTTTAGCTACTTAGTGATAAATTTTTAGTGATAAAATCACTCCCATATCTACTTTCTGAATAAGCGTATAGGTCATACTATGCAAATGGTTGAGGTTGAAGCAAAGGTTATAGGACGGAAGCGATCGCCAGTAGCGCTGTGGCAAGTATCAATCTCGCAGGAAGGTTTGACATTACGCGATTTGATTTTGGATATTGTGGAGGCAGAAGTGACTGCTTTTCGCGATCGCCAAGAACAACAAAGATTACCTCAAATTTTGACTAAGGATGCGATCGCTTGGGGAATGGAAAAAGGCAAAATAACTTCAGGCGATCGCGAATTTGCACCCCAACCTGTCGATCTGCAAGCCGCTTTTGAGGCAGCGATTCAGGCTTTTAGCGATGGCTTATATTATGTTTTTATTGACGATCGCCAGTATGAATCACTGGACGAACAAGTGACGCTCCAGCCCCAAAGCAAGGTATTATTTTTGCGTCTCGTGGCGATGGTAGGAGGTTAATATGTTAAAGCGCGAACAGGCTTCTCAAGAACTACAAAAATTCTTTAGCACTCCCGAAATTTGGTTAGAGCGCCATCAAACGGCGATCGCATCTCTCCCAGATAATTTAAGAGAAATTGCTTGGGCTTTATTGCGAAGAGATTCCCAAGGATTGGAGACGAGAAATTGGGATGAGATTGCCAAATCATCCAATCGTTTGGGAGAAGTTAGTGCTACGGAAAGATATCAGATCTTTGAAGCACTATGTCCATTAATCGCCAAATATGTAGAAGCTGGTTGGCAATTACATCAGCGACTACCCTATCAGAATGGCTATCAAAGGCAGCCATTTCGCTTGTCATCTTCCATTATCCCTAACACTTTAGTCAATTGGGTACAGGGAATTCTGAATATAGTTCAGCAATATGAGCAGGATATTACTTGGTATCCTATTTGGGTAGCTTATATTTATCAATACAGCGATATTGGCATTCTGTTCGCTGCGGCGATAGAAGCGGAAGATGAACATTCCGAAGAAATATTAACAATATTGCTAGATTCGGCAAGGGGGGAACATGCGATCGCGGCTATGGGGAATCATGTCGTGCGATCGCTATTGATAGTGAATCGACCAGACTGTTGGACATTTGTAGAAAATTTGCTGCTAGCTGCCCAACGACAGGAAGGACTGCGGCAAACTATTTTGGAAGCGATCGCTCAGGCACATCCCCAAGCATTTCGGCGTATGGTGAAGCTGATTTTAGAGCAGGATTTAATCCGCTTTAGTGCCACGATTCGAGCGGTGGATCAGTGGTTTGGCTTTGGTTGGACGGTCGAACATAAGAAAATAGCCGAGCGATCGCTGCGTCAAGTATTAGGATTTCTCGAAGATGAGAGTTTAAGGCAGTCGGGCTTAGAAAGTGCCGATCCTCAAGAAGTTTATCTTTGTCTATGGGCGATCGCCTTTGATAATGCTGAAGCTGCCATCGCCCCTGCGACGCTCTTACTCCAGCATTCTCAAGTGGAAGTTCGCTTTGTGGCTGCATTCTTACTGAATCAATTGCATTTAGGCTCAACGAGGCAAGCACTCTTACCTATTCTCGAAGATCGCGATTTGCGAGTTGCTGCCCAAGCTTTTCAGGGCATTCAGAATAGTATTCAGAATCCTATTCAAATAGATAGCAATCGGACAAATAACAATCTATTTGAGCACGATCTATTTGAACGTTTAGAAGCTTTTTTACAAAGGATTCCTACCAATGAGAAGAAACTACAACCGCTAGTTTGGGAATGGATGCTGTTGAGTTTAGACCGATCGCAGGTCATCCGCGCTTTAAACGATCATTTAGGCGATCGCTCTCCCAGAAAGATGATTCCCTATCTGTCGGAGATGGACGTATGGCTGCGGGTTCAAGTAATCCAATTATTGATTAAAGAACAACCTTGGGATGATGAAATTCAGGGGCAAGTTTTTGCAGCAATGCGCGATCGCTCTTCCTATTTGCGCGAACAAATTTTCAATTTACTTAAACCCTATTCTCTCAATTCAGAATTGATTGTCAAAATGGAGGGTTTACTCACCCGTAAAGGTAGCGATCTGCGGCGGGGAGTGTTGAATTTAATCTTGAATCAAGCGGACAATGATGTTCTTATTAGTAGCGATCGCCTTTTAAACAGTAAAGATGCGGGGCAACGCTTATCAGGACTGGAATTGTTAGATGAAATGATTCGGGCAAAACGTCTAAGAGATGACTGTTATCAAAAAGTGGAAGCCTATCGCCAAAGACCAAAACTCACTACCACCGAAGTAGAGCTTTTACAAAAATTTTCTGAACCCGAAAAACAGCAAACTGCTACCCTCGAAAATGGCTTGGGACTATTCGATCCCAGTCAACGTACTCCCGCTATTCCGCCCACATTTCCCGATCGCGAAATTGTATTAGTTTCTGAAGCCGCTAAAAATATTTTGCGATCGCTCGACGATTTAATTCATGAATATCGCAATGTGCCAGTTAAACTGAGAGGATGGGATGGAACTGAAGGCGAAGAGCAATTGCTAGGGAATTTACATTGGTTAAGTTTTCCTTCCCCAGATATTTCCCATGAGGAGAATCTTGCTAATTTACCTTTAGCAGAGGTGTGGCAAGAATGGTGGCAGAATCGATCACCAGAGTTACGTGATGCCGATGGATATGAATTATTGCGAGCCATAGTTTCTTTGCCTAGACAAGGACATGAAAACCTTTTCCAAGACTATTCTTTCTTTCGGAACCATTTTTTAAACGATCAATCACCTAAATGGGTAAGAGATTGTCAGCGAATTTTGGTGATTGAAGTACAAGGACTAAATTATAGCAGTTTAGTTAAGTGTGCGCTGAAATGGCTGCTGTTTCTATATCCTCTTGAAGGTGCTGTCGATTTTATTTTAGACGCTACCCAGTTTTCACTTGCGACAATTCATCAAACCGTTTTACAGAGTCTTGGATCGTCTCCAGATGAATATATTGATGATTGGCGTGAAAACAATCAATTCACTACATGGTTGCTTTTTGCTTTTCAGTATCATAATTCTTGTCCTAGTGAATGGACATTAGCACAGACA
The DNA here is from genome assembly GCF_001402795.1 of Pseudanabaena sp. 'Roaring Creek'. Classification (GTDB taxonomy): domain Bacteria; phylum Cyanobacteriota; class Cyanobacteriia; order Pseudanabaenales; family Pseudanabaenaceae; genus Pseudanabaena. The sequence goes on along the minus strand of NZ_LIRE01000459.1, from coordinate 3,212 downwards.
AGACGACTATGGCAGTTGCTACGCTGGATTGATGAACCATTAGGAACAGTACCGCGCTATCTTAAAAATGAAAACAATAGAAGTTATCAGATTTTGCCGATTAGTAATCAGTCGGAAGGACAGATTAAGCGTTGTCGTCCGAATTTAATCCAGATGATTTTTGCCTTCAAAGCCAATGCAGTTACAGAAGCAGATCTTTTAGATTTTTTAGTTGGTGAAAGGTTGGAGAACTACTACTGTTTTAGAGAATTGAGAACATTAACTCAACGTAGCGGAACGCTTACAGCAGATAATCGCACCCGCAATGAGTTCTCTAATTTACCTGAAGCTGATTATCAGTATTTATTAGAATTAGTCGATCGCTGTCGGGAGCGGATTGTGGAGATAGAAAGCGATCGCGGCGATTTACCTACCCCTGCGACCGAAGCCGCCTTGAGCTTGCAGTCGGTATTAGGTATTACAACCGTAATTAAACTTTTGCAAAATTTAGGCAAAGAGCAGTTTATCCGAGGATGGAGCTACGATCGCGCTAGTAAAGCCGCCGTATTTAGCCATCTCATTCGCGTTTCCTTCCCTCTGCCCACCGATACCCCCGAACTATTCGCGCAGCAATTTACCGCTTCTGGACTTACTAATCGCAAAGCGATCGAGTTAGCGGTCTATGCCCCTCAATGGGCGCGGTATGTCGGGCATCTACTGGCATCTCCCGCATTTGCTGAAGCCGTATGGTGGTTCCATGCCCATACCAAAGATTCCCATTGGCAAGTCGAGCAATCGATTAGAGAAGGTTGGAGTGCTCAGGTTGGCGAACATACGCCCCTCACCAGCCAAGATCTAGTAGATGGTGCGGTCGATGTAGCTTGGTTTTGGAGAGCCTATCGCGCCATGACACCTGCCCAATGGGAAGAAATCCACGAAGCGGCAAAATTTGCGGCGGGCGGACAAGGGCATACGCGGGCGCGTCTGTTTGCGGATGCCATGTTAGGACAAATTGAGAAATCGGCAACCATCGATCGCATTCAAACAAAGCGCCATCAGGATTCTGTGCGAGCCTTGGGTTTAATTCCCTTAGAGTCAGAGAATCGTGAAGCCGATATTTTGCAACGCTACGAAGTTATTCAAGAATTTATGCAGGGTACTAAACAATTTGGTTCCCAACGGCAAGCGAGTGAAAAACTTGCCGCCCGTATCGCCATGGAAAACCTGTCGCGGACAGCGGGATACGCCGATCCTCAACGCCTAGAATGGGCGATGGAAGCCAAAGCGATCGCTGATTTAGTAGAAGGTGCAGTCACGGTGACAGAAGGCGATGTTTCGGTTAGTCTCAGTCTTGACGCGCTCGGCGCTCCTAATTTAACGATCGTCAAAAAAGGTAAACCGCAAAAAACTATTCCTGCGACTCTCAAAAAGAATGCGGAAATTATGGCTCTTCAGGAGCGCAAACAGAAACTAACCAAACAAGCCTCAAGAATGCGATTGTCTCTCGAACAATCCATGTGTCGAGGCGATCGCTTTACAGGCGCAGAACTGCAACAATTATTAATTCATCCGATTCTGCGCCCGATGTTGCAGCAGTTAATTTTTGTTGGCGAAACGGCGATCGGTTATCCGCAAGATTCTCGGTTGCGAAAACATGACAGCACCTATACCCAACTCAATTCTGCCGATCTAGTCCGAATCGCCCATCCCACCGATCTTGTGAAAACGGGTGAATGGCATCTCTGGCAACAAGAATGTTTCCATGCCGAGCGATCGCAACCTTTTAAACAAATTTTTCGAGAACTCTATCTTCCTATTCCTACGGAGGAAACTGAACATAAAGGTTCTCGCCGCTATGCTGGACATCAGGTGAATCCCAGACAGGCTTTGGCTTTATTTGGACAGCGCGGCTGGGTGGCGAATAGTTACGATTACGAATCAAGTATCCATCGCATTTTTTACGACCAAGATATATATGTCTCTGTGGAAACTAATAGCGGTTGGACTACTCCCGCCGAAGTGGAAGGCTTAACTATTGATGCTGTCTACTTCTCTCAACGTAGTCGCGGCACTTCTCTCAAACTCGATCAAGTTCCTGCCATAGTGTTTAGCGAAGTCATGCGCGATCTCGACCTAGTGGTGAGCGTGGCGCATCAAGGCGGAGTCGATCCAGAGGCAAGTGCTTCTACGGTGGAAATGCGATCGGCGCTGATTCGGGAAACTAATCGATTATTGAAGCTGACCAATGTCAATTTACAAAATAACTACGCCCTGATCGAAGGCGAACTCGGCAGTTATTCTGTCCACCTCGGCAGTGGTGTGGTACATCGGCAACCAGGGGGCTCCCTTTGCATTGTTCCCGTTCACAGTCAGCATCGAGGTAGATTATTCCTTCCCTTTGCCGACGACGATCCGAAAACTGCGGAAATAATTTCTAAGATCCTCCTATTCGCCAAGGATAAAGAAATTAAAGATCCTACAATTTTGCAGCAGTTACTGTAATAACAGAAGAAACTGCAACGACAGAGGAATATTACTGCTCGGCAAGCATTTTGTAGATCTCACGTTTGACATGAGTAAGCAGATCCCGCAAGCGATTGACATGTTCCAGATTGCCACTGCGACCGATTTGAATGACAGCAACGTTTAACTCGGTTAAAGTCTGCCGTAATTCCATTAATTCAGTAGGCATGTTTTCTGCGAAGCTATCGCGAGGATTTTTGATTGGGGATTGCTGATGGCGATCACTCAAAAATTGCCTACCATTCTCGGTGATCGTATAGATACGCTTGCCATCAATCTGCTCGCTCGTCAGATAACCGCCTTCTTCCATCATTTGTAATGCGGGATATACCGAACCCGCACTGAGGCGGCGAAATCCACCACCACGGGCTTCCAATTCTTTGATCAGTTCATAGCCATGCATGGGTCGCTCCGATAGCTGTGCTAGCAGAATGAATTTTATGTCACCGCGACGGGTGCGAGGTTCATCGCCCCATCCGCCACCAAAATGATCGCCGTGTCCATGCCTCCTACTCATGAAGAAGTGATTGTTAAGTCCTTCTCCTGCCAAAGCTAGATCGGGAAAATGGGAAAAAAATTGTCTAAACATAGGTAACTCCTTATGGGCTTTAAATAGCTATCGCGATATATCGATATCTATATAAAAGCTATCGCGATATATCGGTTTTGTCAACTATAAATTACTAAAACTTAAAAACCAAGAATTGATT
>NZ_LIRE01000458.1 GCF_001402795.1 Pseudanabaena sp. 'Roaring Creek' | reverse complement strand
TTTTCGACCTACAAAGCAAAAGGCAATCCCAATATTCTACTACTGGGAGTAAATGCTGATAGCTAATAGAGTTCTAATCCTAAGTAATTATCAAAAGCGATCGCCTAGAAATCACGACTCATAGTAATAGCGATCGCCTTGAGAAGATAGATTGTTAATGCGATCGCCTATAACTCACGACTCACACTAATAGCGATCGCCTTCAGCAAACCTATAGAAAATATATCGTTGAAGCGATCGCCTAATAATCACGACTCATAGTATTAGCGATCGGCTTTAGGAGATAGATTGTTGATGCGATCGCTCTATCAATCATGAATCGCGGTAATAGCGATCGTCGATGAAATAATAATTTGATGTAGAATGTATTTAGTGCTACAGCCCATAGCTATGAGAAGATTTATGAACTACCGAAATTACATTACGATTGAACCAAATAAACGTAGTGGTAAACCATGTGTGCGTGGCTTGCGGATTACAGTTTATGAAGTGCTTGAGTACCTAGCTTCAGATATGACAGAGGCTGAGATCCTTGAAGATTTCCCCGATCTCACGCGAGAAGATTTTAAAGCTTGTATCGCTTATGCGGCTGACCGTGAACGTCGGTTTATGACAATGCCAATATCAGCATGAAATTACTTTTTGATGAAAATCTGTCTCCAAAATTGCCCTCCCGTTTGGCTGACCTTTTCCCTAACTCACTGCACGTTCGAGATGTTGACATGAAATCAACTGTCGATCCCATAGTTTGGGATTATGCCAAGTCTAATGATTTGATAATTGTCTCAAAAGATTCAGATATGCATGACCTCAGTTTAGTATTTGGGAATCCACCAAAAGTTATTTGGATTAGGCTTGGTAACTGTTCGACTTCACAAGTTGAAAGTCTGTTAAGAAGAGAGTTTGAATCGATCGCTTTATTTTATGAAGATAAGTATTTATCACTTCTTGCTCTAGCATAAAATTCCAATGATTTTGCTCCGTATTTCTTTCACGATCATTGAGTTGATCGCCTAAAAATCACGAATCACAGAAATAGCGATCTCCTTTAGAAAATAGATTGTTGAAGCGATCGCCTAATTTCTCAACACCAAACAGCGATCGCCTTGAGAAGATAGATTGTTAATGCGATCGCCTAGAAATCACGACTCATAGTAATAGCGATCGCCTTGAGAAGATAGATTGTTAATGCGATCGCCTAGAAATCACAACTTACAATAATAGCGATCGCCTTTATGAAGATATATGTCGTTTCTTTTCGAGTTCTCTTACTTTATCCAAGATTTCAAGGAATAGTAGTCCAAACTGCGTAAACTTGTACTCTACTCTGGGCGGTACTTCTGGGAATGCTATACGTTCTAAGATGTCAAAATCTACCATTTTGTGCAGACAAGCATTTAATACCTTAGTGGTGAGTCCATCTAGCGATCGCGTAATAGCACCAGGGCGATCGACACCTTCTTGAATTAAGCCTAAAATTCGCATTGACCATTTGCAGCCAACAATATATTCGAGCATTTCCGAAACTGAAGTTTGAGTGGTTGGCATATCAATCGTGGCTAAAAAAATTAATGAGGCTGTTACTCAATTTGTACCAAAAAGTGCGTACTTTTCCCAAAAGTGCTTACTTTTCAGGTTTCAAGATAATCTCTATCATACTCTCATCAGCTCAAATGATTAGTTAAAGGTTAAAGGAAACTGTATGACATCTATTTTAAAAGAACTATTTGTGGGTGCAGCAAATGCGGTCAAGCTTATGGATCATCGGACATCAGAAGCCATGGCTTTACTCAAAGAGCATCACGATAGTGAGATCGCCCATGACATCAAACGCAATACTGCCACCTATGGAGAACACTCTCGTATGGTTTTTAATGGCGAGGGATTTAACGGTCTCGACCAAATAGAAAAGGCTCATATTGCAGTCGGGTTTGGTAACGAAGGCACTTTTGCCGACATTGATTTTGAGATATTCAAATACCATCAAAGTCAAGATGCGATCGCAGTGGAATTCGGATTCAAAGCCAAGCACGTGGGCGAATTTGGTGGTATTTCTCCGACAGGCAAACAAATTGAAATTCCCGCCGTTGGTATCTATTCCTTCGATCTTGATGGGAATCTCGTGCAGGAGAACATCACTTTCGATACTGGAGCGATCTTGCGTCAAATTAGTTAGTAATACAAAAGGAATGGTAAAAGATCGTGTATACAGAATTTAAGAATCAGCAAGCATTAATCATCGGTGGAAATAGCGGCATCGGTCTGGAAGTCGCCAAAACTCTTCTCACACATGGAGCGATCGTAACCATTGTTGGGCGTAATGTTTCTAAGCTTGAGGAAGTCTCATCTTTTCTAAACCAATTTGGAGATATTAAAACTTGGCAATCCGATCTTAGCGATCGCGATCAGGTTAATCAACTGACAGAGCGGATCTCCGCTGAGTTGCCTGAAGTTCGCTATCTCGTCAATTCAGCAGGAGTGTTTTCACCTAAATCATTCTTAGATCATGGTGGAGAAGATTACGATCGCTATCTAGATCTAAATCGCGGTACATTTTTTGCAACGCAGCAAGTGGCTCGAAACATGACTGAGTTGGGGAATGGAGCAATCGTTAATATTGGATCGATGTGGGCACACCAAGCGATCGCGGCTACTCCATCTTCGGCTTATTCGATGGCGAAGGCGGGATTACATTCGCTTACGCAGCATTTGGCAATGGAACTGGCGCAGTATAATATTCGCGTAAATGCTGTCGCCCCTGCCGTAGTAGAAACGCCTATCTATGGCGCATTTATTAAGCCTGAGGAGATTCATGCAACTTTACAAGGCTTCAATAGTTTTCATCCCATCGGTCGAGTGGGATTGCCGATTGATGTCGCTGAAACAGTGGTATTTCTACTCTCCGAACGTTCTTCTTGGGTTACAGGAGCATTGTGGGATGTGGATGGTGGTGTGATGGCGGGACGTAATTCTTAATAGAGAGTTAGAGCGATCGCAATGCAGCGAAATTTAAGTAGATAGATAATTGAGGCGATCGCCTTTAGAAGATAGATTGTTGGAGCGATCGCCTAATAATTACGACTTACGGTAATAGCGATCGCCTTTAGGAGATTGATTGTTGGTGCGATCGCCCATAAACCACAACTCACACTAATAGCGATCGCCTTCAGCAAACCTATAGAAAATATATCGTTGAAGCGATCGCCTAATAATCACGACTCATAGTATTAGCGATCGCTCCTCAACCTCTAAATTCTTATAAGAGGGCTGTTATGATAAAAGTAAGTTATGAGCAAATCTTGATCATGAAAAACTATCACGATCGCATACGCATCAGTCCAAATATTCGCAGTGGTAAGCCCTGCATAATTAATACACGCATTGCTGTATCAGATGTGTTTGACTATCTCGGCGGTGGGATGAGTATTGAAGAAGTATTAGATGATTTCCCTGATTTAACAATTGCAGATATACAGGCTTGTTTTGCGTTTGCTGCCGATCGCGATCGCCGTTTAACAGTGATTCCCTATGAAGTTGCTGTTTGATGAGAATTTGTCTCCAAAATTGCCTCTCATATTATCTGTAGATTTTCCAGAGAGTATGCATGTTCGTCATTGTGGATTAAAAGGATTTCCTGATGAGGATATTTGGGAATATGCTCGAAATAATGGATTTACAATAGTTTCTAAGGATTCAGATTTTTATCAACGGAGTATGCTTTATGGGCATCCACCAAAGCTTGTCTGGTTGAGGATTGGCAATTGTAATCGTGATATTCTCGTAGCTCTAATCACTAAATATAAGGAACAAATCTATTTGTTAGATAGTAGTCCTTCTGAGTCGGTATTAGTGATTTTGAGTTAAAGTCGTCCATCAAAAATCAACCAATACAGCAAAACATGCAATTGAACGGCGATCGCCTAAAAACACTAACTCACAGCAATAGCGATCGCCTTTAGGAAATAGGTTGTTGAGGCGATCGCTCTATTAATCATGACTCGCGGTAATAGCGATCGCCTTCTGCAAACCTTTAGTAGATAGATAATTGCGGCGATCGCACTTGACTTAAATTAGAAATCTGCGGTATTTTTTCCTCAGTAGAGTAATTAAACCGCAATTGCATTAGAAATTTATGTTCGACTGCAAGATTTAGAAGGTCTAACCATCCTGAAGTGTATTCAAATCATCAATTCTAAAAAATGAACACAGCAAGAGACCACTATGACCAACAACTTGCTTCTGTCTACAGTTGGATGGCAGGTGATCCAGAAGCGGCGCTCAAACGCAATCATGACCTTTTTCGTCAACTTGAGATTGGTTCATCCCCCCTAGGAGGAATAGCTGTCGATCTAGGAGCAGGGTCGGGGTTTCAGTCCATTCCATTAGCAGAATTAGGTTTTTCAGTTGTTGCTGTTGATTTCTGTGCAGCATTACTGTCTGAATTAAGCGATCGTGCAAGTAATCTCACTATCCACACCATTCACGATGATATTCTCAATTTCTCCCAATATCTTGAGGAGCAAGTGCAGGTCGTAGTTTGCATGGGCGATACACTGACACATCTGGAGTCATTGAGTTCACTTCAGTCTCTACTTTTGAGCGTTAAGAGTGCGCTGGCTACGAGCGGAAAACTCGTTTTGACTTTCCGCGACTATGTTTCTACAGAACCTCATGGGGCAGCGCGTTTTATTCCAGTCAGAAGTGATGAGTCAACAATTCTCACCTGTTTTCTTGAGTATCATGAAAAGGTTGTGGAAGTCTACGATCTTCTCTATCAAAAAGAGGGAGATCGATGGGTGCTGAACACTAGCTCTTATAGAAAGTTACGTCTTGATAAAAGTTGGGTATGTGATCAGCTACAAAAACTAGAATTAAAAGTTATTCAGAATGAAATCATCAATGGGATGATATGTATCGTTGCCCAAAAATCTAAGTCATAATCACGCAATCGAACAACGCCCATGCACACCGACCGCCGAGAGTTGATCGCCCACCAAAAAACAAAATATTTAGGAAATATATCGTTGAAGCGATCGCCTAAAATCACGACTCACAGTTATAGCGATCGCCTTTAGGAAATAGGTTGTTGAGGCGATCGCCTAATTTCTCAACACCAAATGGCGATCGCCTAAAAATCACGACTCATACTAACTCACCTTACGCAGATAGAAAGCGCCCAAAAAAAATGACTGAGAATGTATACTGGAAGTAGGTTTGAGAGTAATTGCTTTGCCGAAACCAAGCTAAGATGAGGAAAGAAGATAAAAACATGAAGATGAACATGTTAGATCTTTATAGTGACTATCTAATTAGTT
>NZ_LIRE01000457.1 GCF_001402795.1 Pseudanabaena sp. 'Roaring Creek' | reverse complement strand
ATCTATATCGCTCGAATTTTTATAGCAGTAGCCAGTTATGTTAGGACAAAAACAAAACCCAGAAGAGTGTTGCGGCGGCGCGAAGCGCCGCCGCAACACTCTTCTGGGTTTTATGTCTTAACTTATTTGGTTATAGCTATAGATGAGCAAGCGTGCTAATGGTTATTAAAAATCCTGCATCCGCAGGGATGGCATTGTCCACTTGGATAATCATTACCATCAGGACAAGCGCCACACGCTCGCCTACAAGACGGCGGGGGAATCAAGGCAGAGGCAAGGGAACAATGGCGAATGACCGTCCACTGTCGGCACTGTTGGGCGCAGTCTTCTGGTCATAAGCGTCAAACTGTTTGTCACTCTAAGCGTGAGTATGCTCGTGATGATGGCGATGGCTTTTATGAAGTAGATTTTTGGATAAGTAGCTAGGCATAATTAATTACAAACCAAAGGCCGTGAAGTTGCGCCCCGTTGGGGCGCAACTTCACGGCCTTTGGTAATTTATTTTGCACAAGCATTTAATAACGAAATCGACGGCATTTAAAGACTTATTTCAGCATGATCCCAAAGAAATTGCTAAAAGATTACAAACAAATACCCCGTATTTGGGAAATAGATGCAAGATAGACAATATGTCAATCTGTCCTTATTTAGAAAATGAGCTGCTAATAAGCTCCACTTGACCCAGATCCACTATATAGGAGCAGCACGATAGGGCAACCTAACCATGAAAAAAAATAACTTAATTTCAGTGGTCGTCATCATTGGGCTGGTTTTTGCAGCTAGCATCTGGTACGCGCGCAACAATGGTTTGCTACCAGTCGCCGCAGGTGACGAAGCAGTTCTGTACGACGGGCTGTTTAACACGATCCTTGCGATCGCCTTTGGATTTTTCTTGATTGTCGAAGGAGTTTTGATCTACTCCATCGTTAAATTCCGTCGCCGCCAAGGGGACGACACCGATGGACCAGCAATCCATGAAAATCTAAGCCTTGAGATCGTCTGGACAGCTATCCCCACCGTAATCGTGATGTGGGTAGCCATTTATAGTTTTGATGTCTATACCGCCATGCAAGGTTCTCAAAATCTTGATGCCATGGCTCATGGTGGAATGCATCAAACTGTAGCAAAACACGAAAGGGGGGGTATGCCTGCATCAAAAGCAACCCTTGCATCCTCTAATAGTGATGGCACATTAATGGCAGGAACAATGCCAGCGGGTGGGGATGATGTAGTTGCGATCGATGTTAGTGCAATGCAGTTTGCATGGATTTTTAACTATCCCAATGAAATTGCCACAGCGGAACTCCACGTTCCTGTAGGCAAAAAAGTCCGCTTAAACATGACTGCGGTTGACGTTCTCCATGCTTTTTGGGTTCCCCAATTACGCATCAAACAAGATGTAATTCCTGGTCGGGAAACTTTTCTAGAGTTTACACCTCGTGTTGTGGGTGAATATCCCGTAGTCTGTGCAGAATTATGTGGTTCCTACCATGGCGGAATGCGTACCACGATGGTAATTGATACACCAGAGGACTACCAAGCATGGCTAAAAGAGCAACAGGAAGTTGCTAGCAACGATCCCGAAGCGATCGTCGCTTCAAGTCCCACTTCCCACATGTCCGATCGCGAATATCTGGCAGGGAAAGTAATGCATTTAGGGATGGAGATGGCAAGTAAGAAATAACGGGCAAGAAGTAAAACCCAAGAAGTAAGAAGTAAACAGCCAAAAGCTAAAAGCCAATAGCTAATAGCCAAAAGCTAAAAACCCAATCATCAATCACCAAATTTTCTATGACCCAAACCCTCAATCCAACCCAAGCTTCGAGTACTTCGGGCGCAGAACCGCCAAAGACTCCTTGGTGGGAATTCTTTACATTCAGCGTCGATCACAAGGTGATCGGCATTCAATATCTCGTTACTTCGTTTGTATTTTATTTGGTCGGTGGAGCACTTGCCTCGGCAGTGCGCGTTGAACTTGCCACACCTGATTCCGATCTGGTCGATCCCGCTTTTTACAATAGTCTGTTTACCATGCATGGCACGGTAATGATTTTCTTGTGGATCGTTCCTGCGGTAACAGGTGGATTCGGCAATTATCTAATCCCCTTAATGATCGGGGCGCGGGATATGGCTTTTCCCCGTTTGAATGCGATCGCCTTCTGGCTAACGATTCCTGCGGGACTACTGCTAATGAGTAGCTTCTTTTTTGGTCCCGCTTCTACGGGTTGGACAGCCTATCCACCTTTGAGCATTTTGACCAATGAGCATGTTGGTCAAGCAATCTGGATTCTGAGCATCATCTTGGTGGGAACTTCATCAATTTTGGCAGCCGTAAATTTCATCGTTACGATCTGGGCGATGCGGATGCCAGAAATGGATCTGTTTAGTATGCCTCTATTCTGCTGGGCAATGATGGCAACGTCAGTACTCGCACTTTTAGCTACGCCAGTATTGGCTGGGGCAATGGTGCTACTGGGCTTTGACCTATTGATTGGCACAAATTTCTTTAACCCCACTGGTGGTGGCGATCCCGTCGTATACCAGCATCTATTCTGGTTTTATTCCCATCCTGCGGTCTATGTGATGGTGCTGCCCGTATTTGGGATCATTTCTGAAGTCCTTCCTCCCCACAGCCGCAAGCCAATTTTTGGGTACAAAGCGATCGCTTATTCAAGCATGATGATTTGTGCTTTGGGGCTATTCGTATGGGCGCACCATATGTTTACCAGTGGCACACCCGACTGGTTGCGCGTATTCTTTATGGTGGCAACCCTCTTGGTTGCAGTACCGACAGGGATCAAGGTATTTAGTTGGGTAGCTACGCTCTGGGGCGGTAAATTGCGCTTAGAAAGTCCTTTGCTCTTTGCCATGGGCTTTATCTCCACCTTCTTAATCGGGGGCTTAAGCGGAGTTATGCTCGGCTCGACTCCAATTGACATTCACGTTCATGACACCTATTTTGTTGTCGCTCATTTCCATTACGTTTTATTTGGCGGCAGCGTATTTGGTATTTACGCAGGACTCTATCACTGGTTTCCGAAAATGACTGGGCGCATGTTGAATGAGTTTTGGGGCAAGGTGCATTTTGTCCTTACCTTTATTGGGATGCATTTAACCTTTGGTCCTATGCATATTCTTGGTTTGCAAGGGATGCCCCGTCGAGTTGCTCAGTACGATCCCCAATTCGCACCAATTAATGTCATTTGCACCATTGGCGCTTTTGTTCTGGCAATTTCCACAGTACCTTTCGTGATCAATGCTGTTTACAGTTGGTTCAAAGGCGAGCAAGCTCCTGATAATCCTTGGAATGCTTTGACATTGGAATGGACAACTTCTTCTCCACCAATTCCCCATAACTGGGTTGGCGAACCCGTTCTCTTGAATGGTCCCTATGACTATGGCGAAGAATACAAGCAAGCTCGCCAAGAGGCGATTGAAGCCGCTCAGTCCATCGCTTAGCTGTCAAATTTCGTGCATATTTCGTATATAGAGCTTTTCATCTCGCTCACGTCAAGATGAAAAACCAAAGCCTTACTTATTCCTTTATCCAACCATTAATCTATGCAAGGATCGATCGCTCCTAATACAGTCGTCACAGCAGATGCAGCCCATGCCGATGCAGCCGAAGCCCATGCCGAACATCCAGATTTACGGGTTTTTGGCTTGATTGTTTTCCTGATCTCGGAAGGAATGTTGTTTTTTGGTTTATTTGCAGCCTATCTCACCTTCCGATCCGTCGCCACATCATGGCCGCCTGAGGGCACGCCAGAACTCGAACTTCTATTGCCAGGAATTAACACGATCATTCTGGTTTCCAGTAGCTTCGTAATTCATCAAGCCGATAGTGCGATTAAAGAAAATAAGGTTAAAGCCGCTCAGTTATGGTTTCTGGCAACATTTGTGATGGGTGCAATTTTCATTGCTGGTCAGATCTATGAATATCAGCATCTAGAGTTTGGGCTAACTACCAATCTATTTGCGAGTACTTTTTACGTGCTAACTGGCTTTCACGGGTTTCACGTAATTATTGGGCTTTCTTTAATTGCTGGAGTTCTGGTGCGATCGCTCAAAACTGGGCATTATAGCAGCACCAGTCATTTCGGTATTGAGGCAGCTTCGGTATACTGGCACTTTGTGGACATTGTCTGGATTGTTTTGTTTCTACTTCTATATATTCTCTAAACAATATTCTCTAAACAATATTCTCTAAGTAGTTGGTTATCATTAAAACCCTAAAAGCTGTGGTGCAAGCGCAGCTTACGCCCTAGCTTTTAGGGTTTTATGCAAAAGAGAAAAAGACAAGGTTGGCACTTGCGTCAACCTTCTCTTTTGGGCTTTAATTTTGTCCTAAGCAAACCTTACGTTGCTGTATTTAGAAATATTCTAGAACTATGGGTTATAAAATAGAGGCGACACCATAGGTCACCTCTATTTTTATGGACTAGCCATGCTCGATCATATTTTGCGCGGTAATTTCAGCAACTTGCAAGATTCTCTCCACAAAGCCACAAGAAAATTAGAGTTTTGGCTATTAGCTATATGGACGAGTTTTATTGCGATCAACATTACCCTTGTGGTCAGGCTAGGTGAAAATATTGACGAAATTGCTATTCAGATCTTGACTTGGGCGGTTGCCTTACTCTTAGCGATCCGCAATCGTTCAAATTTCAAATTTGAAAGCACCCCATCGGCGATCGCTATTGGTACTTTGCTAATTATTTGGGTATTGCTTAAAAGTCTCCTGACCCGCAGAACTACTGATATTCTATTTATCTTGACACCAGTTATGGCAACGGTTGGGGTAGCGCTGATTGGTTCGGGATGGAAAGGACTAAAGCAATATTGGCAGCCAATACTGCTAGCGGCGACCCTAGGTATTCCTGTCGCTTTTCTATTCGCAGCTATTGAAAAAGTCATTCCTGTCAATGTGTTTACTGCCCAATTTGCCAATAGTGCCCTGTGGTACAGTGGCGTGAAGGTTGTGCAAAATGGAATTACCATTGTTAGCCAATTTGGAGCGGTGGAAGTTGCAAGAGGATGTGCGGGTTTACCACCAATCTTAATGTTGCTAAGGATTACGCTTATGTTTGTCTTGGTTTTTCCCGTATCCAAGGTTCATATGTGGATTATGTTTCCTGCGGCAATCGCGATCGCTTTTATCGTAAATTCCTTAAGAGTAGCCCTATTGGTGATAGTTTCTGGGCAGGCGGATGCGTTTAAGTATTGGCACGCTGGGGATGGTTCTCAGATATTTTCAGTTGCTGCCGTAGCTATACTTTTAGGGCTCTGTAATTACCTGACAAAGGATGATGAAGATGAGTATGAAGATGTTTAAAATAATTTATCCCCAAAAGACAAATGGCGGCGCTTTGCGCCGCCATTTGTCTTTTGGGATTTACAGCAATTATCGCTCAAACCCAAACCAAGGTAATTTTTAAAAGCGTTGCTGCGCAACGCTTTTAAAAATTACCTTGTGGTTCGTTTGAGCGATAATTGCTGTAATTGTGTCCTCACAAGACTAGCGTCAGCTATATATGAAGAGCAAAATATGACGAGCAAAACATTTACTTGCCAGTAAGTCACCAGTAAGTCAGTTACTTATCAATCTTAAAAGAGGTAATAAAGCGATCGACATCTGCGGCGACAATCTTGTCTTTAGCACCTAGAGCAAATACTTGATAAAGTCGATTTTCAGCAAGACAGAAACGCCCCTTCATCGATACATCCGTCGATTGTACCTTACCACCCGCTTCAAAATCGCGGCATGGAATATCTCCTAGTGTGGTTTCTTTTTCCGATTTAATCTCACCTTTCAGGTTAGCAACGGAGCCTTTAACAGCATCGCCTAAACCTTTTTGGACATCAGCAGGATTAATTGCTTTGTTCGGGAAGTCAGCATAGCCGACAAAATATCCCGAATCATTTGACTCTGCAATCACCATATTGAGCTTGATCGTTCCAACGTCAGTTTTCTGATCTTGGGACTGTTCCTGAGGCTTGCTAGGTACTTGGATACTAAATTTCCCAGCCGATGATTTGTAATCTTGCCAACCAGTGGTAGCAGTAGATGCTGTAGTTGCTTTGGGGTCGGCAGAACTGGTTGGTTTGTCAGCGGGCTTGTCAGCGGGCTTGTCAGCGGATTTATCTGTAGATGCTGCGGTAGGAGGAGTTGACTTATCAGCTACGGGTGTAGATGGGGTACAAGCACTGACAGCAAACAAGACTAAACCAGCAGCAAGGGAAATATACTTTTTCATGTCTAACTTAGATATGACCTTCGTTTGGGTAATAAGCATGAAGCTTACTAGCTACTATATCGTTCCTTGCAAAAACTTAATACCAACTCCATAAAGTGTTTTATTTATTAGCTAAGTAGCTAAGTGCAATTAAATATAAAACCATAAAACCTGTAGCGAACGCGCAGCGTGCGCTACAGGTTTTGATTCTGGGTTTTAATTATGCCCAGCTACTTAGGCTCAATTACATATAAAGATTGCCTAGCGATCATCGGTATCTAGATTTTGATGTTCGCTGCGCCGAGACTCTCGCCGATAACGCTTTTTGAGCAATCTGGGCTCCTGCTGATGCTTTCCCTCACTGACATCCTTTATCTTGAGCGAAGCATCCGCATTGGCGGTATTTTTCAACTTCTGCTGATAGGCGATCGCCTCTTCTAGGTAGGCACAATAATAATCATATCGCTCCCAATCTCCACGCACCACGCAATCGGGCTCATCGAGACGATGCAAACAATTATGGAAATGACAGTGATTGCCTGAGGCTAATTTTTGTCTTGCTTCGGGGAAGCAATTGGCTAATTCGGGAGGGGTAACTGTCAAATTAGGCTGCATAAATCCTGGGGTATCAGCCAGATAGCCTCCTGCGGGCAAGGCAAATAACTCTACATGGCGAGTAGTATGCCTTCCATGTCCTAAACGTTGGGAGACTACGCCCACCCTAACCTGTAAATCGGGAATCAACAAATTGATCAAACTGGACTTACCTACACCTGAAAGTCCCGCAACTACTGTTACACCTGTCTGCAAATAGGTTGCCAGTTGATCGATTCCTTGCTGGGTATAGGTACTAATGGCGATCGCTTCGTATCCCCAAGATTGGAGGCGATCGCGCCATAGTTCCCACATCTGATCGCTAACGAGATCCCGTTTATTTAGGCACAGCAAAACTTCAACTTGAGTACTTTCCGCTTTAACTAAAAAGCGACTTAGCTGATGCGGATCGAGGCTCGGTTCGGCTAAAGAAAAAACTAATAAAATGCGATCGACATTAGCTACGGTGGGACGATCTAGTAAATTACGACGAACTGATACATCTGATATGGCTCCCCTTCTCCCTTGCCAATCAGGTTCCTCAACTATGACGCGATCGCCAACGCAGATCTGTTGTCCAATTTTTTTGAGGCGGGCGCGGCGCGTACAGAGTAGTTCGTTAACAAACTGACTAAAGATTTGCCCAGATTCATCAAGCAACTCTAAACGATAAGCTTGGTCTAACATCACCCGATAAAAGTTGGCTTGCACAGCCAAAACTGTACCTTCTAAAGCCAACATAGGACAAACTTCATCATGCTTTCTGGACTGTCAAAGCAAAAAAGCGATCGCGTTCTTCAATCCCTTTGACCTGATGACCATCGGAAATCAAGCTATTTGGAACCTGTTCGATCGGTTCGCCACCGTCTAATAGAACCTCAAGCAGTTGTCCTGCTTCTAGTTTTTCGAGGTGTAATTTAGCACGCACAAAACTAAGCGGACAGGGAACACCGCGTAAATCAATGGATTTGATCGCTTGAATACACATATATCTTTCTTACAGTTCTATTGATGCTATTTCGTGGATGAATCGTGGATGAATCGTGGATGAATATCGACTATCCCAGAAACCCTAGATTATACCAGTTCTAAAAAAAGGTATTGCTTGATCAGCAATGATTTTCGGCTAATGAACTATCGATATAGGTAGCTGGGTGCAATTATAGCTGTCGCCAAGTGTATTAGGACATAAACCCCAAGAATTGAGTGGCGGCGCGAAGCGCCGCCACTCAATTCTTGGGGTTTGATTTGTCCTCATTCAAGTGACTGTAGCTATAGTTGT
>NZ_LIRE01000456.1 GCF_001402795.1 Pseudanabaena sp. 'Roaring Creek' | reverse complement strand
TATAGCTATAGCCAAATAAGTTAAGACATAAAACCCAGAAGAGTGTTGCGGCGCTTCGCGCCGCAACACTCTTCTGGGTTTTGTTTTTGTCCTAACATAACTGGCTACTGCTATACATAAAACATAAGAAAGAGGAAAGTGTTTCACGACACATTTCTCCTTTTGCGTTTTGATTTGTCCTAACTAACTCAGGTTTCGCAATATTATTGCTTCTTGCAAGTTTGATGGAGGTAGGTTAGTTTTAAACTATGTAATAACTTTCAAGTATCTGAATTTTTTGACTACTACGCTATTTCTAACTAGCAATTTCCCCTCCTCCTATGACTTATGGCTCCATTAATCCCCAAGACGCAACTATAGTTGACGGCAGTCAACTCGAGCATTACCTAATTCTGCAAGATCCCGAAGGACAGCAGCGAATTTTACTTGATAGCAAAAGTTATGTACTGGGGAGATCGCCAGAAAATGAGATCGTCCTGCGATCGCATTCCGTATCGCGAGAACATGCAACATTAACGGGGATCTACGTATCCGAACCAATATTACAAATATTTCGGCTTACCGATGGAACTCCAGAGAAAGGAAAAAGTACAAATGGCTTAATTATTAATGGAGAACTTCGCGATTCATGGGTATTAATGCAGGGAGATGAGATTGATTTTAGTAGTAATACCAGTGCTGTTTATCGCATTGAACCATTTTCTCCTTACGCCAATGGCAAAATAAATATTTTTCTAGATTGTTTGCATAATTTAGCCGAAAAAGAACGTAAGTCTGGCAAATATAATGAAGCAGAGCAATATCTCGAACAAATTTTAATTATCAATCAACAATTACATGGCGAATTACATCCTTATGTGGCGAATTGTTTAATAGATTTAGCAGTGGTCAACTATTCGCAAAACCTGTTTCAAAAAACCGAAAAACTACTCTTGCAAGCGATTGATATTCGCAAGAAAATATTAAATTCCGAGCATCCTGATGTGGCATCATTAATGCTGGATTTAGCCGCTATTTATAATACTCAAGCCCTTTATGTAAAAGCAGGATTGATATTCTTAGACGCTCTAGCTATTAAGGAGAAATTACTCGGTGCTGACAATCCTGAAATTGCGGATAACTTAGTAGATCTAGCGGCAATTTACTATTCTCAAAAGCGCTATAAAGATGTCAGAAACCTTTATAAAAAAGCCATCAAAATTTATAAGCGCTCATTTGATTCTCAACATCCAACTATTTTGTCAGTGCAAAAGAAGTTGGCAAGTATCAATAAAAGGCTCCGTCCCAAATGGCAATCTTTCAATGTGTTAATTCCCTTGTCTTTAATATTGCTATCGATAGTTATCGCCTATTCATTTTTTGCACCGAAAACAGATATTACCTGTGTCAAAATTTCAAGTGATGGTAGTGCTAAATCCATCTCTGGAGATGAGTGTCGCCAAATGATTAAGTAAGTGTCTAGGCGAAAGCCTGTAGAGCACGCGCAGCGTGCTCTACAGGCTTTGGAGTTTTATAGGGAACGAGATGATCGCCATAATCGACATAAAGGCACTAACCCACAGTAAAAAACATATCCTTGTTAAGTTCAGAGCCTGTGCAATCTTAGATGGGGAGATCGGCTCGATGGGCTCTCCCAATAGAGGTTTCTGTTTGAGAATGCCCCGATAATAATTTGCACCGCCTAGCTGTACTTGTAAAATTGCAGCATATACACATTCGCTCCAGCCCGAATTGGGGCTGGGATCTTGGTTAGCATCGCGTTGACAGATCTGCCAAACATAAACGGGCTTTCGGGAGATTAGGGCTAGGGTGAGCACTGTTAAGCGACAGGGAAGCCATGTCAAAACATCATCGGTTTTGGCACTAAACCAGCCAAGATCGGTATAGGGAGATTCTCGGTAGCCCACCATCGAGTCAAGGGTACTAGCAGCCTTATAAGCGATCGCTAATGTAACGCCACCATAGTCAAAGAGCATTGAACCCAGCAAAGCATAGAATAATGGTGCTGTAACCGCATCGATCGCATTTTCGGTCACCGTTTCTAGAACTGCCCGTAATATCTCTCCTGCCGAAAGTTTATCCGTGTCCCGTCCGACATAGCGGCTAAGCTCCTGTCTTGCCATGTCCAGATTGTCTGTTTGCAGAACTGCTAATACTGAATCGGCTGCATCGCGAAGGCTGCGTCCTGCAAAACAGGCAGCTAACAAAATACTAGAAAAAGCGATCGCCAACAGCGGCTGTACTTGCGAAAGAGCGATCGCCATTAACCAGATCGCAATTCCACTTCCCAAAATTATACTAATTGCCAAAATCGCACCCAAGAACTTCATGACCAATGGAGTAAAAAGGGGGATACGTTGATTACTCTGGGGATCTTCCATCATTACCCCATTGGTAAATTGCGCGATCGCCCATCCGATAACTTGGACTGGATGGAGCCAATTCACAGGATCCCCAATGAAATAGTCGAGACTCGCCGCCAAGACTAAAACCAGTATATTTACATTTACATTTGGATAATTGAGGTGTAAGTTGCTTGCGATCGCCATTATCTAAGTCAAGATTTTGCTTAAAGGTGGAACATTATGTAAGCGCTGTAAGGCTTTTGCGAATAAAAAAGTTCCACCAAGTTATCTAGCTTCGACTCCGCTCAGCTAACGTTGGCTGAGCGGAGTCGAAGCCACAGGTACTTTAAATTACAGCGCTTTGCGCTCAAACCCAAACCAAGAAACTTTTTGAAAGCGTTGCTTTGCAACGTTTTCAAAAAGTTTCTTGTAGTTTGTTTGATCGATAATTTTTGATTTTTAGGATGATAGTTTTTGTTTGAGTACATCGACATTGATGGCACTTAAATCAATTTGAATCTCTAAACGTTGCTTCTCGTCGCGGAAAAGTAAGACCATATCACCATTGGGTTGAGTCAGGCTGCCAAATTGGGGATCGGTGACTTGGATCTTTTGGTAAACGATTTTCGGGAGTGTGATACGGAGCTGATAGTTTCTACCTGATGACGGCAAAATATCTAGACGTTGATTAAAGCGATCGAGTTGGAGATAGCCAACGGAGATATTGCGTTCGTCTGGGCTATTGGGCTTGAACCAATAGAGGGTGATACCACGAAAGCTTGGGGTCTGAATAGCAAAGGTTTCGTCAAGTGATTGTTTGCTCCAGTCAATCGCTAAGCGATCGCTATTTTCGGTTAAGGGGCGTTGTTGCCAAATAATTTCCTGCCCCGCAAGGTCAGTCCACCATTGGGCAATTAGGGCAAGGTTGGCTTCAGCATCGGGATCGGTGCTGCCAAGTGTCCAAGTAATGGTTGATTCCATTAGTTTTTAAGTGCGCTTATTTGTCATTTGCGTAGAGAATAAAAGAATAGCAGATGCATTTGTGGAGATTTAAGGAAATGTTTGGAATTGGCTGGCCTGAGGTAATTGTAATTTCGCTGGTTGGGGTCGCAATTTTTGGGGCGAAACGCATCCCCGAAATTGGTCGCAGTGTCGGACAGGCTTTAAGAGGTTTTCAAGATGAAGTTAAGGGTAATGGCGGATCGGACGCATCTGGTAAAAACGACTCTGTTAAGGACAAGGCAAGCGATCAGGTTTGATCTTTAGAATTTATCTTTAGAATTGATATTTAGGTAGTCCTAAAGTAAGGATGGGCGGCGCTTCGCGCCGCCCATCCTTACTTTAGGACTACCGATGTTTGAATTGTCTGAGAATTTCAATATGATCTGAACCTATTGCTGTTAATTCAATGTGACGGGCTTTAGGTAAATCATCCTCTAGATCGTCTAGATCGTCTTTATCAAGCTCTAAATTAAAGGTTTCAGGATTTTCAAAGGTATTTGTATTAGATTGTGTTGGGACTGAGAGATTGATCCTGAGATGTTGGCAGGGAATGTTTGGTAATTTACTTGCCCATTCGATCGCCACGACCCCAAGGGGAAAATCTATACCCCGCCAATATTCTTCTAGATGAAGGCTCGATATTTGAGGTGACTCTAAGCGATAAAGATCGATGTGATAGAGCGGTAAACGACCTTCTGTATATTCGTCAATTAGAGTAAAAGTGGGACTAGCGATCGTATTGCTAATACCAAGTGCTAGACCAAAGGCTTGAATGAAGGTAGTTTTACCACTGCCCAGATTGCCATCTAGCAACATAATTGTTCCTGCCGTGACAAGTTGGGCAAGTTGGGCAGCGATCGCTTGGGTTTTCCCAAGATTATCTGCATAAAGATCGATCTTTAAAGTCTCAGTCATATATTCGGGTAGACTTTTGTACGTAGGTGATGATTGCCAGCGCTAATTAATTGATAGTAAATAGCTGGGCATAATTAAATATAAAACCCTAAAACCTGCGGCGAACGCTGCGCGTCCGCCGCAGGTTTTAGATGTGGATTTTAATTATGTCCAGCTACTTAATACCAATTCACGAAAGTGTAACAACACTTT
>NZ_LIRE01000455.1 GCF_001402795.1 Pseudanabaena sp. 'Roaring Creek' | reverse complement strand
GAGAGCAAAATGATTGAGCTTAGAATTGAGTTTAAGAACCTCCAATTTCACATATCCCCACAAAGATGCAAAGAAGTGATTGGCTTGACTGTCAACTGTCTTGGTCGGCGATTTCGATAGACTAACATTTTGCTTCAAAGACTTGTGATATTCTTCAACTTTCCAGCGTTGGTAGTCCTAAAAAGGAAAGGATGAACGAGCAGGCAAAGAAGCGTTGTAATGATGAATAAAATTCCAAATGGCTCCGATGTGATTTTCCAACTTTTTAGAAAAGGATAGGGTCTTTCTAACTAGTCTTGATACTCGTTGACGTAACGTACAGTTGAATCTATCAATATAGTTGGTCTTTCCCGTTTCTTTACCGACTGCCCTATGACGTTTACAGGGCAGGACAACTGGATAAGCTGTGTAGAAATCAGTGTAAATAACCGCACATTGGCGATAGACACTAGGCAAGGATTCCCATAACTTCTGAGCCGATTCGCCAGAGCGATCACCGATGTAACAACCCACAATTTCACGCGTCTCGGCATCAATGGCAAGCCATATCCACTGTTTATTGCCTTTGTTATCCACAAAAGACCACAATTCATCCATCTGTATGGTCAAACGGTGCTTTGTTTTTTGTTCTACCTCAACCTGTTTAGTTACGTCCTCATATTTATGATTGACGTAACTCTGCAACCATCGTTCTGAGATCTTGAGGACTCTGGCAATTCCAGTTAGTGGGATTTTTTCTAGTAGTAGTTTCTCAAGAAGGTCATAAGTGTCTTGGGTACGCTCTGAAACTCTCTGCCACTGTGGATTTTCTACAAATTGACGACCACAGTCCCGACATTTATAATTTTGTTTTCCATGTCGTGTACTGCCGTTTTTTACCACGGATACGGACTGGCAGGATGGACAGGATGGCATTGCTTCTGACATTACTTTACTTTGTATCAACTATCTGGATATTTTCCTCCACCCTTTCCTTTTTAGGACTACCCCAGCGTTTACGGTAGATTGTTGTAATTTGCTTGTAAGTGATTGTTAGGTCGCTAGTGACTAGATAGAGAACACCAATACTGTCATCTTCGTTTACGAAAGAAATATTCCGCATCGCCAAATAAACCAGCTTGAAAGCAGCCTCATCAGTTCGACAAGCTCACTGACCAAGGGAGGAAAAATCTGTTGAGATTTAATCACCTTCCGCAAACTGCTATTCATTGACTCAATCGCATTGGTGGTGTAAATCGCCCTGCGAATCTCAGGTGG
>NZ_LIRE01000454.1 GCF_001402795.1 Pseudanabaena sp. 'Roaring Creek' | reverse complement strand
ACTGGCTACTGCTATAAGTGAGATCTCATGGTCTAAATTACTGTATAGGAATAAATCCTAATCTTTGAACGATTTGTTGCCCTTGGGGTGAGAGGGCAAACTCGATAAATTGTTTGGCAATAGGACTCGTTTTCTTTTTGATCGCTAAAAATAAGCTGCGGCTCAGCGGATATTTTCCTTCTTTAACGGCGACAATATCGGTGGGATTTACCCCATCGATCGCCATAATCCTGACGATTTCCTGCTTTTCCACCTGCGAGACTGTGGCATAACTAATGCCGTTATCGCCCAATTCGCGCAGGATTGCTGTCGTTTCATCCTGTTTCCATGTGATGAAATTGGGGCTATCGGGCGCAAAATCTTGTCCGAGCAAAACGATATCTTGAAAGGCTCCTCTCGTCCCACTCGACAGGGCACGATTGATCACTTTAATTGGTTGATTGGAGCCTCCAACCTGTGACCAGTTGGAGATCTTGCCTTGGTAAATATCGCGTAACTGTTCTTTAGTCAAGTTTCCTTTAAAGGGGTTATTAATACCCACGACGATCGCGATCGCATCTTTGGCGATCGGCACTAATTGGATCTCCGCCTTGGCTTCTTCAGGCTTGAGTGGGCGGGAAGCAGCAGCGATCGTGACCGTTCCCTCCATTAAATTTTTTAATCCCTGACTCGATCCTGTGGGCTTGCCATCAGGCAAGCCAAAAGTAGTGGGAATATTGGGATTAACTTGGCTAAAGGCATTACGCAGTTCTTTGATCATGGCAACCATTGTTGTGCTGCCATCCATTTCTAAAACGTTAGGATTGGGTAAAGATGTATCGATCTTTAAGTCCGTTGCTGGTGGGGGGGATGGATTAGCTGCATTTCCATTAGGCGAAGAAGACGATGAACTCGAAGAATTACTAGAGATATTTGATAGCGATGATTTTCCTTGTTGGGTAAAGAATAGATATCCCCCTCCCGCAAGTCCCGCAGTTACCAGCAACGATAAAAATAAAACCGTGGTTTCTTTACCCTGTGACATATTCCTAAGTTCCTCAATATTTGAAAAATACAACCAGAAAATGTACCGCCCTAGCATGTCCAATTCCCAAAATGGCAATGCCATTTTGGGAATCTCAAAACCTTACTGGGTTTGTTTTTAATTCACTGAAGTGTTGGCTCACTTCAGCGAATTGGTATTACTAGGTCTAGTTTTTAATTTACAAAAGTGTTGGCACACTTTCATGAATTGGTACTAACCATACCTAAATATAGCTACAGTCACTTGACTTAGGAAAAATCAAACCCCAAGAATTGATTGGTGGTGCTTTGCGCCACCAATCAATTCTTGGGGTTTATGTCCTAGCACAGCGACAGCTCATCACGATGCGGGTCAGATTATTTAATCGGAATAAATCCTAGTCTCTGGACTATCTGTTGTCCCTGAGGGGAGAGGGCAAACTCAATAAACTGCTTAGCCGCAGGGCTAGTTGATTTCTTTGCCCCTAAAAACAAACTGCGGCTGAGGGGATATTTACCCGTTTTAACAGCTTCGATATCGGTGGCATTCACCCCGTCGATCGCGATGATTCTCACAATTTCCTGCTTTTCCACCTGTGAGACGGTGGCATAACTAATCCCATTATCGCCTAAGTCCCTCAGAATCGCTGTGGTTTCATCCTGTTTCCATGTAATGAAGTTAGCGCTATCAGGGGCAAAATTCTGACCGAGCAACACAATATCTTGAAATGCTTCTCTTGTGCCGCTAGTAGTAGCACGATTAATGACTTTAATTGGTTGATTAGCACCGCCAACCTGCGACCAATTGGTGATTTTACCTTGATAGATATCGCGTATTTGATCCTTGCTTAAATTCCCTTTGAAGGGGTTATTAATGCCGATGACGATCGCGATCGCATCTTTGGCGATCGGTACTAACAAAATTCCTGCTTGGGTTTCCGCAGTTTTAAGAGGGCGGGATGATGCAGCGATCGCCACTGTTCCATTCATCAGATTTTGCAAGCCTTGACCTGAGCCATTGGGTCTTCCATCGGGTAGCCCAAAGGTAGTCGAAATATTGGGATTGACTTGACTGTAGCCATTGCGTAATTCTTTGATCAAGGCAACCATCGTCGTGCTGCCATCAATTCCTAAAATGCTGGGATTGGGTTGCGATGGCTCAAAACTTAAGCTAGAAGAAGTAGGCGTGGTCGTGGCTTGTGGTGTTGCTTGTGGTGTTGCTGTCGTCGCGATCGGTTCTAATGAAACTCCTACTGATTTTCCTTGTTGAGAAAAGAACCAGTAGCCACCACCTGCAATCCCTGCTGTGACCAACAATGACAAAAATAAAACGGTAGTTTCTTTGCCCTGCGACATAGTTCTATATTCCTCAATATCTGGCTTAAATATCTGGCTTAACTTTAGTGCAAATTTAGCTCTAAAAATCTCTAAATACTGCTTTGTCCGATATCAATCATATTTAGCAAACTAACTAAACTTTGCCCAACAGCATAGGCTAAATTTACTGGAACGGCATTCCCAATTTGTTTGTATTGACTAGTTAACGAACCTGAAAATTCCCAGTCATCAGGGAATGTTTGAATTCTGGCATATTCTCTAACTGTTAAAGGTCTTGTTTCCTCAGGATGACATCTTTCAGTCTGCTTTTGGGCAGGTGAACAGGTAAGGGTTAAGCTTGGCTGATCCCATGCCAATCTTCTCGCAATTCCTGTTTTCCCGCCACCTAAAAAATAACTTTTTTGCATATATTCTCTTTGGATATCATCTGGCAAATCTCGCCAATATCCACCTTGGGGAACAAGATCTAAAATTTCTTTTTTCCTTTTTGCATAAACTTGCCCCTTTGAGATTGGTACATCCGTAGGATATAAATCACCAGCTTTAAGCGCGTCTCTTAAAACCATGATTTTGTTGTGGGGATCGGGCCATTTAAAGTCGGCAAACCTAACCAAATCATTCCTAATACCAATTAGAAAGAGACGTTCTCTTTTTTGTGGAACTCTATAAAATATAGCTTTTAAAACCTGTGGTTCTATAAGTGTATAACCTAGTTCGTAAATAATAGACTTCATTATTTTTAAAGTCCTGCCATTATCATGCTTAAGCAATCCGCGTACATTCTCACCTAAGAAAACTTTAGGCTGCATTTCTTTAATTGCTCTGGCAAACTCAAAAAACAATGTCCCCCTCGTATCTTCAAATCCGAGTTTATTTCCAGCATAAGAAAATGCTTGACAAGGAAATCCACCAGCGAGTAAATCTATATCAATAAATTCTGTAAAATCCACATTTTTTACATCACCTTCAATTACATTCCAATGCCGACGATTGATTCGTAATGTGCGACAAGCATCTTTATTAAATTCATTTAAAGCGATCGCCTTAAAACCAGCACGTTCTAATCCAATTGCAAGTCCACCAGCACCAGCAAAAAGTTCTATTGAGTTAAAATCTCTCAGTGATTTTGTAATATTAGCTTTTAGCTCTGGATCTTGGGCAAAAACACTTCTAATTTCTTCAAAGTGAAGCAAATCAGATATCTTATATTCTTTTTTATTAGTAACTACATTGAACACAGGTATTATTTTTCTGCTTTTCTCCCATTTCAATAATGTGGATTTTGAAACAGACGTAATATCTGCTAATAGTTCCGCAGGAATAGAGCTTGTCTCAAACATTAAAATTATCGAATCCTATATATTTATTAAAAGACAATAAAAATAAACTTTTTAGAACATTTTTGTCTATATTTTTAAGTTCTTGAATAACAGAATTGGACTCTTGCTCAAAATCTTTACTACTCAGAATATCGTCAATTACTAAGGGCAATCTCTCACATAACATTTTGAATGCATTACCATTTCCAGTTACTAGTTCATAGAATTTATCGATAGAAACTCGACGAATTCTAGAATCTGACATAGAGATTCCATCCAAGCTAACTTGCCAAGCTATATTTTGGCTTTTTGTTGCTATAACTTCCACTAGCATACATTGTGCATTTGGATTAGCCAATAGA
Organism: Pseudanabaena sp. 'Roaring Creek'; assembly: GCF_001402795.1. Lineage (GTDB taxonomy): Bacteria > Cyanobacteriota > Cyanobacteriia > Pseudanabaenales > Pseudanabaenaceae > Pseudanabaena. Next base: position 3,904 of record NZ_LIRE01000454.1, on the reverse strand, counting down.
GTATTTTGCATCCTCATATATGTTTTTTGTGAAGAGGAAGAATTCATTGTATTGTGCTTATTCTTCATTTCAATATAGTAGCCCATCTGCTCGTTAACTATGTCATAGCCTGACACAGGAACTTGCCAACCACCACCTATATATCGAAATATATTTTGATGAAAATATCCAATATGATTTGTATTGGATTTGTCTACTTGCCTTGCAACTTCATATTCGATTACGTCTTCGATACTCTTAGCATAAATCTTATGATCGAATGTCAATTTAATAGGATCTATTAAGTTTTTGTTGAATTCATTTAAATCGACTTTGAACCTATACTTATTGATAGTTTCCTTAACATGATTATAAAAATTATTGTTGCTAATAAAGCCAAGGTTATAGTCTTTCATCTTCCTCATTGAAATATTTATTAAATACTATACTTAATTAGCTACTATCATCACTTCTTCAAACATTCAGTTTTATATTTTCAGATCTGTATTTTACCAAATTGAAAAATGCTGATGAATTCAGAGTCTGATCAACCGACTTGGCTTAGATGAATTCAAACCTCTATAGGCTAAGATCGGAGCTAGCAGTAGTAATTATAGATGTGACGTGTTTCAAAAAATCCGATTCCAAGCAAACCAAATTTGGCGACATCAGGTGGTGGCGCTTCTTGCCAATCTCAAAGTAGCGATCGCCCTATTATTGACGATCGCCCTATTCAGTATCCTTGGCACAGTGATCGAACAGGGACAAACCCTCGACTTTTATCGCGAGAACTATCCCGAACATCCCGCCCTGTTTGGTTTTCTCTCCTATCGGGTGATTTTGGCGATCGGATTGGAGCATGTTTACGGTAGCTGGTGGTTTCTGACATTACTGATATTGTTCGGGACAAGTCTTACAGCCTGTACCTTCAACCGCCAGTTACCGATTCTCAAAGCTTCTAAACGCTGGTTCTACTATACCAAACCGCAAAGCTTTGCCAAACTGCCTCTAGCTACCGAAATTGTCGGCGGTGACCTCACCAATCTGGCGCAATCTCTCCAAAACCGAAACTACAAAGTCTATCAAGCCGACGATCGCCTCTATGCCCGCAAAGGATTAGTTGGCAGGATTGGACCGATTGTCGTTCATGCCAGTATGTTATTAGTACTCATTGGTTCGATCTGGGGTTCGCTAACAGGATTTATCGCGCAGGAAATTGTCCCCAGTGGGGAAACCTTTCAAGTGCAGAATATTACCGAGGCAGGGGCTTGGTCGGCTAATCAAGTTCCCAAAGACTGGTCAGTAAAGGTCAATCGCTTTTGGATCGATTACACTCCCAAGGGAAGCATCGATCAGTTCTATTCAGACCTATCGATACTCGATCGCGATGGGAAAGAAGTCGATCGCCAAACGATCCATGTCAACAAGCCGCTTAAATATAGAGGTGTCACCTTTTATCAAGCCAATTGGGATATCCATGCGGTACGCTTTACCCTCAATAATAGTCCCATATTACAATTGCCTGTCAGCAAGCTAGAACCTCAGAATGGTGGTCGTCAAGTTTGGGGAACTTGGATTCCCACTAAACCCGATCTCAGTGCAGGCGTTACCTTAATTACTCCAGATTTGCAGGGAACCTTCCTAATCTATGATGAGAAGGGGAATCTGCTCACTACGGTGCGTACCAATGGCAGTGCCGAAATCAACGGCATCACTTTTACCTTAAAAGAGGCGATCGGCAGTACGGGGCTACAGATTAAAGCCGATCCAGGCATTCCCATTGTCTATACGGGGTTTGGACTGTTAATGCTCGGTGTAATCATGAGCTATGTTAGTCATTCGCAGGTATGGGCTTTACAGGTAGGCGATCGCCTTTATGTTGGTGGTAAAACCAATCGCGCCCAAGTCAGCTTTGAGTCTGAATTGATTGATGTGACTGAGGCGATCGTGCCAAGCGAACTTGCCGTTAAGGCGATCGCCTAGGTAAGCCAATCAAGCGATCGGCAGCCGATCGCTATCAGTATTTTGTGTGGATGTGGAGACAATGACATGATCGAGCCGATTGGCTATATTCTCGGAACCAAAGATGCTACCCCCCTCGAATTTTGGGTGGCAGTAAGTGATGGCAAAGTACTGCGCCTCGATGATGTCGTACAGGTCAAAACCGATCGCCCCGACAAAAAGGGTATTGTCAACTTCTATGGAGTTGTCGATCACGTACGCACTATTCACGAAGGAACGCAATTTGATACGGATACCTTCTTAGTTACGAGCGGCAGTATGCCCGTCAATGTATCCTATGCCGCCCATATCCAAGTCACGCGCATTGAACCTGAAGAATATTTACCGCCCCAACCCAGTGATGCGGTCTATCTCGCAGAAGATGAGAACCTCCGATTTGCGCTCAATTTTGATGGGATGGAGCAGCGGATCTCCGCAGGCATCATGCGCAACGGTAGCCCCGCCTATTTAAACTATGAATTCATTGATGGGACAAAAGGCGCTCACGTCAATATTTCGGGGATTTCGGGCGTAGCAACCAAAACCTCCTTTGCCCTGTTTTTACTCCATTCCATTTTTAATTCGGCGGCGCTTGGTGCAAAACGCGCCAATACGAAAGCCTTAATTTTTAATGTGAAGGGGGAAGATTTGTTTTTCTTAGATAAGGCAAACAATAAGATGCGCGAAGAGGATCGGGCTACTTATCATGCGCTCGATTTACCCGTCGAGCCCTTTCGCGATGTCAGGTTTTGTGTCGCCCCCAAGAAAAACTCCCAAGCGATCGAACCCCATCTCGATCAGCGTTCCGATAATATTTCCGCCTATGTATGGGGAATGCGGGAGTTTTGCCGCGATCGCCTTTTCCGCTTTCTCTTCGCTGGAGACGATCTAGAACGGGGGAATATCGGCTTTTTGGCGAGCATTGTCGAAGAGCGTTTGGCAAGATTGGCGGCAGACAATGATAAACACGATCTGAAAATGGGATTTACTCCTAGAACCAGCCTCGATCCCGATGATGAATATGGCGAAGATGGTAAGGATAAAGTTGAAACATTTCGTGACTTAATTGAATTCCTTGAAGATAAATTGGTGGAGAATCCCGATCAAAAATGGTTGGGACGTAATGCTCCCGCCACAGCGGAAGCGCTTACTCGTCGTTTATGGGGGATTGCCGATGAGATGGGGCATCTAGTCCGTGGCGATCTGCCTGCGGAGGAGTTACAAAAGTATAAACTCGATCCGCTGGCGGCGGAATATCAGTTAACGATCGCCGATATTAACAAACTCGGTAGCAAGGCGCAAAAGTTCGTCGTCGGGGTACTGCTCCAAAAGCTATTCATGGAAAAGGAAAAGCGCGGTCAATATCCCGTCGTGTTTATCGTTCTCGATGAGTTAAATAAATACGCTCCCAAAGAAGGTCGCAGTCCGATCAAAGACTTGTTAGTGGAAATTGCCGAACGGGGGCGATCGCTAGGCATTATTTTAATTGGAGCCCAACAAACTGCCTCCGAGGTCGAGCGGCGAGTGGTCGGGCAAGCGGCGGTAAGGGTGGTCGGGCGACTGGACTCCGCCGAGGTCGAGCGTCCTGAATATAACTTCTTGACGGGAGCCTGTCGCAAGCGATCGCTGTTATTAAAATCGGGCAGTATGTTTATCCACCAACCCGAAGTTCCATCTCCTTTGTTGGTGGGCTTCCCATTCCCCGCCTACGCGACCAGATTGCGAGAGGTACAGATCAACGAAGCTGAGGCAAAAATTCTCAAGAGCAAAGTTAAAAGGCTTTGATTGTCCAAGAGATGGCGCTGTGCCATCTCTTTTTATAGTCGTTTTAAATAACTTGTAGACGGGCTTCGACTTCGCTCAGCCCTCGGTGTAAGCTAGCTGAGCGAAGTCGAAGCTGTAGTTTTTATTTGAATTATCTATA
>NZ_LIRE01000453.1 GCF_001402795.1 Pseudanabaena sp. 'Roaring Creek' | reverse complement strand
TTGCAAGTGACATCACAAAACGTTAGAGTCTAAGCTCTGCCTTATTTGGCTATTATAGCTGCCGCCAGTTTTGTTAGGACAAAATCAAAACCCCAAAGAGAGTTGCCGCGCTCCGCGCGGCAACTCTCTTTGGGGTTTTATGTCCTCATACAGTTGGCGGCAGCTATAGTAAAGAGAAAGCGATCGCAGTTTTAGTTATTAATTTTTGCTGATGCGATCGCGCTTTCACTCAAGCAATTGCGTAGCCAGTATATTCACGCATTTCAGGAGATTGAAATCCCAGTACAATATCTTCCTTCACCACCCCTAAATCTACAAGTTCTTGGGCAACCCTCATTTCCGTCATATTTTGCTGAATCCAAATCTTTCCCTTTATAATATCCAAATGTAAAACGCAACCATAGACCCGTCGATAACCGTCCCATCCCACATTCATGACATGATAATGGTCTTGCTTTGTATCAAAAACCGTATAGCAATCAATCGCACCATTTGCGATCGGGACAGCAGCATAAGCTGTCAATAACGACTGGATTATATTGCGATAAGACTCTATCGTATCCATTGAACAATTACCTCTTGAATTGTGTCGTAAATAATTAGTTTGATTTGATATCTCTCTAATGAGATTTGGGCAAATTCGCGCTTAAAGAATGATTCGTAAACTCCCACTGGCACTGCTAAATACAAAATGCGTGTTGAGTCAGCAATTTCTAAGGCAAGACGATAATTCAAAAACTGCCCTAATGCAGCATGATAATCAGTCAATGGAGAATCACTCAAGAAGGTTTTAATTTCAACGGCAATTTTTTCTTTACCGCGCTCTGCTGCTAACAATTGCTCTGCGCCCAAATCAATTTCAAACTTAGTGCCGCCAATATCTAGTCGTAGTGGATCATCAGTTACATTCCACTGCTCCTTTTCTAAAGCGATCCTGACTACAGCATGAAATCTGTCTTTAGCAGCCATTGTTGTCTTTACAATACTTTATCTTTAATTATAAAGTAATCGCTTTCCTAAATATCTCAAATTCTAAAATGTTCAATCGGAGATCGCTGTTCTATTCATAGATCTTTAGCTGATGCGATCGCCGATCTTGTAGGTTAGTTGTTATCGCTGATGTACCAGCCGGCCTACTTTCTCAAAAGTGCCAATTGCAGAGAATTAAATTTTGTTGAGGCAAATCTCGAAAATGCCTTATTAATCAATATAAATTTGACAAATGCGAAATTATGTAATACGACCGCGCAAGATGTGGCTATTAAACGACAGCATATTTAACCCCAGAGTCGATCGTTGTCGCCCCGCCAATTGCCGTGTCATTTAATAAAATGAGCGTAATTAAAAATAAAGTCGTAAAACCATTAGTTTACTCAATATCATAGGTATTGACTCCGATTTTTAATTATAAGTATCTCATCATAGTTAAAGA
>NZ_LIRE01000039.1 GCF_001402795.1 Pseudanabaena sp. 'Roaring Creek' | reverse complement strand
TATAGCAGTAGCCAGTTATGTTAGGACAAAAACAAAACCCAGAAGAGTGCTGCGGTGCAAAGCACCGCAACACTCTTCTGGGTTTATAGCTATATCTTGTGCCTTTTAACGGAAGCAATGCGATCAGGAAGATTGACAGGTTTATGCTGTAGCTAGCAACTGCTATATAATCACTTTGTTAAGCATGGTTTACAAAGTGATAAGCCAATGCACCCTAATAACGAAATTTTATGGCTAAGTATATCTTTGTGACTGGCGGAGTTGTCTCTAGTATTGGGAAGGGAATCGTGGCCGCAAGTTTGGGACGATTACTTAAATCAAGGGATTATTCAATCGCGATTTTGAAACTCGACCCCTATATTAACGTTGATCCAGGTACGATGAGTCCGTTTCAGCATGGGGAAGTTTTTGTCACCGAAGATGGCGCGGAAACCGATCTCGATCTGGGACATTACGAGCGATTTACCGATACCTCAATGTCAAAACTGAGTAATGTCACCACTGGCGCAATTTATCAAGGCGTGATCAATAAAGAACGTCGTGGTGATTATCAGGGCGGAACCGTACAGGTGATCCCTCATATCACCAACGAGATTAAAGAACGCATTCATCGGGTTGCGAAAAATGGCAATCCCGATCTCGTTATTGTCGAAATTGGTGGCACGGTTGGTGATATTGAGTCCTTACCCTTTATCGAGGCTATTCGCCAGTTTCGGAAAGATGTGGGGCGACAAAACGTGGTGTATATGCATGTTACGCTCATGCCTTGGATTGCCTCCGCAGGTGAAATGAAGACCAAGCCCACCCAACATTCGGTTAAGGAATTGCAATCCGTGGGGATTCAACCCGATATCTTGGTCTGTCGTAGCGATCGCCCCTTACCACAAAATATCAAGGACAAAATTTCCGAATTTTGTAATGTCTTGCCTGAGTGTGTGATGACAGGACAGGATGTTAAGAGCATCTACGAAGTGCCCTTAGCAATGGAACGGGAAGGCTTGGCAGAGCAGGTATTGCGTTTGCTAGGGATGCAACAGCGCCAGCCCGATCTCCGCAGTTGGCAAACCCTTGTGGAGCGTCTTTACCGTTCCGAGCATCATGTCGAAGTGGCGATCGTTGGCAAATACGTTCGGTTAACCGATGCCTACTTATCGGTGATCGAAGCCCTCAAGCATGGGGCGATCGCCGTTAATAGTAATGTTAATATCCGATGGATTAACTCTGAAGATATCGAAGCCTATGGTGCTGATAAATTCCTCAAGGATGTCCATGCGATCGTCGTTCCTGGAGGGTTTGGTCATCGGGGAGTCGATGGTAAAGTCGCGGCAGTACAATATGCACGCGATCGCCAGATTCCATTTTTAGGGCTATGTCTGGGAATGCAATGCGCGGTCATTGATTGGGCGAGAAATGTAGGAAAACTAAGCGATGCCAATAGTGCCGAATTCGCTCCAGAATCTCAGAATCCCGTCATTCACCTTCTCCCAGAACAGCAAGATGTGGTAAATCTTGGTGGTACGATGCGCTTAGGTTTGTATGCCTGTCGTCTTGTGCCGAATACGCTCGTACATCAGCTTTATAACGAATCGGTCATCTACGAACGCCATCGCCATCGCTATGAATTCAACAATGCTTACCGATCGCTGTTTATCGAGTCGGGCTATGTAATCAGCGGGACTTCTCCCGATGGCAGATTAGTTGAAGCGATCGAACTTCCGAGCCATCCTTACTTCATTGCCTCTCAGTTCCATCCTGAGTTCCAATCGCGTCCCAGCCGTCCCCACCCATTGTTCCAAGGTTTAATTAAAGCCGCACTCGATCTACAAAAACAACGCCTTGGCAATGCCTCTGAATTAGAGAATGCGCCAGTCATCAACCAAATTAACGAGCCACAAGAGTTCGCTTCGATAGTTTCTGCTTAGGACTCATTTTAAAAATCGCAAAGCCATTTTCAAAATGACAAATTGGTAATACAGCCGTCACCAAATGTATTACAGCGCTTTGCGCTCAACCCCAAACCAAGGAAATTCCTGAAAGCGTTGCTTCGCAACACTTTCAGGAATTTCCTTTTGGTTCGTTTAATCGATAATTGCTGTAGTGGATTAGGACATAAAACCCAGTAAGAGATAGCTAGGATCTAAAACCCAAAATAGTGTTGCCGCGCTCCGCGCGGCAACACTATTTTGGGTTTTA